>NZ_RZRR01001371.1:0-909 GCF_003998555.1 Mesorhizobium sp. M7A.F.Ca.CA.002.09.1.1
GCGCGGCCATCGCCGGCACCTTCTCGGTGATGATCAACTTCACCTGGTGGCCGGCCGCCGGCGACGGCTATCTCCTGCCGGTGCTGGCCTCGGTGTTCGTCGGCGGCACGCCGACCTGGGGCGGCATCGGCACCGTCGTCGGCGGCGCCATCGGCGCGGTTACCGTGTCCTTCATCCAGACCGGCGTCGTGGCGGCGGGATTAAGCGGTTTCTATGTGCAGTTCTTCAACGGGCTGATCATCATCCTGTCGCTGCTGGGGCACAAATGGAATCAGGCGCGGTATCGGTGAGGGGCTGTTTCGTTGGCGGACCGCATGCCTTGACGATTGGCGTAGACATCAATCACTTCGTCATCCACGGGTCTGCGCCGCGTCGCTACCCTCCTTGCTTCGCCCGTGGATGACGAAGGTGAGGCTTCCGCGGGGAAAACGCCATCTTCACACCGCGGCGACAAACCCGTCCAGCACGCGTTTCTGGCCGGCTTTGTCGAAGTCGATGGTCAGCTTGTTGCCTTCGATGGCCGAGATGTTGCCGTTGCCGAATTTCTGGTGGAAGACACGGTCGCCGACGTTGAAGGCGGACGGCTTGTCGGAGACGGATTTGGCGACCAGTTCGCCGTCGATGGTGCGGCCCTTGACCGAGGTGCGGCCGGCGCCGTAGCCGCTGTCCGTCTCGCCGTAGCCGATGCGCTCGACCTGGTGGCCGGAGCGCGAACCCCAGTTGCGGTCGGTCGCCTCGGTGCGGTTGGCCTGCGCCCGCTGCCAGCCCGGCGTCGCATAGGTGTTGGAGAAGGCGCCGGATTTTTCGCTGTCGGCGCCGACATTGTCGAAGCGCGAGGCGCCATAGGGGTTCTGCCGTCCTGCGCCCTGGCCGCCGCGGCCGGAGGCAAAGGAACCGCCGCCATAGGAA
>NZ_RZRR01001372.1:0-908 GCF_003998555.1 Mesorhizobium sp. M7A.F.Ca.CA.002.09.1.1
GTTCGGTGGCGTGGCGCGGCTCTCGGCCTTGCGCCGGCATTGGCTATTGCTGCGCCGCGCGAGCAAGGGTTGGCCAGCACTTTGACGTAAACGTCAACCGTGCTAAGAAGTCTCCGCGCCAAAACTGTCGCCATAGACGACAGGCCGGCCGGAGGAGATACCCATTCAATGAGCTTGCCTTTGCTGGTTGCGATCGTCGCCCTTGGCATCGCGCTGTCGGTTGCCGCGGTGCATTTCACTGGCGGCAGCAAGACGGCGACGCTCAGTGGCGCAGATCATGCGAAGAGCCGGTTCGCCGAGGATTTTCCCGACGAGATCGTGGCGGCAGTCCGCCTGACAGCAGATGCCGGGACCGCGTTCCTGGATATCGGGCGAGGGCGCTTCGGGATCGTTCACAGCGTAGGCGACTGCTTCTTGACCCGCATCGTCACGCCTCAAGATGTCACGATTTTGGACGCTGGAGACGGGAATACGGTCTCGCTGCGGCTCGCCGATTTCACCTGGAAGGGCGGCCGCTTCCGCTTTGCCAGCGCAACGGATGCGCAAGGCTTGCTGAAGGCGCTTGAGCCGCAGAGTTTCGGCGGAGAGGCGGCATGATGGACGACTACAATTTTCCGCAGGTCACTCAACTGGCCATCCCGTTCTTCGTTGTCGCGATCCTGATCGAGCTTTGGTTGGTGCGCACCGGCCGTGCCAAGGGTTCGTTCGAAACGCGCGACACATTGACCAGCCTGATGATGGGTACCGGCAATGTCGTTGCCGGGCTGCTGCTTGGCGTCGTGTCCTACTGGGCGTTGCTGTGGCTCTGGCAGTTCCGCGTCTTCAATCTCGGCCTGTCGATCTGGGTCTTTCTGGTGGCCTTCCTGCTCGATGATCTGCGCTACTATTTCTATCACCGCATCGCGCAC
>NZ_RZRR01001373.1:0-907 GCF_003998555.1 Mesorhizobium sp. M7A.F.Ca.CA.002.09.1.1
TCACAGGACCTTCGGCGCGCGCCGTCGGCGCCATGAAGGCAGCGATGAGGGTGGCAAGCAACAGAACGAGCGCGCGGCTCATTGGGCAGCCGTGCGCGCGTCGAAGAGTTCGCGCAACACCGGCACCAGTGCCAACGGCAGGTCCTCGGCGATCAGACCGGGTCCGAACCGGCTGCCGGCCTCAGCATGCAACCACACCGCCGCGCAGGTGCCCTCGAAGGGCCGCATGCCTTGCGCCAGCAAACCGGCAATGATGCCCGACAGCACGTCGCCTGACCCGGCTGTGGCCAGCCACGGTGCACCGCTGGAGTTGATCGCCGCTTTGCCATCGGGTGCTGCTATGACCGTGTCGGCGCCCTTGTAGACGATGACGGCGTTGGCCCGCGTGGCGGCCGTTCGCGCCTTGTCCAATTTCGACATGGTTTTGTCCCCGGCGATATCAGGGAACAGGCGGCCGAATTCGCCCTCATGCGGCGTAACTATCAAGGCAGGCGCATTCGGCTGACGGGCAGCTTCGAACAGCGCCTGAGGCTGATGGGCCAGCGACGTGATGGCGTCGGCATCAAGAACCATCGCACTGGCGTGGTTCGCGGTCGCCTCGTCGCGTGCTTCCTCCTCCAAAGCCTTGATCAGCTGCAGGGCGAAATCGCCGACCTTGGGCTTTGGCCCAAGCCCCGGTCCGAACACCAGCGCCCCGGGATGGCGCACCGTTAGAAATTCCTGCACCTCCTCGAGCGAGCCCGCCTCGCGCAGCATGATCGAGGTCAGGTGAATCGCGTTCACCTGCATGGCGTTGCCAGGCGACAGCACGGTGACCGCCCCTGCCCCGCTTCTGGCGGCGGCCAGCGCCGACAGCCGCGCCGCGCCCGTAGCACTGGGACCGCCGGAAAAGACGCCGACATGGCCG
>NZ_RZRR01001374.1:0-905 GCF_003998555.1 Mesorhizobium sp. M7A.F.Ca.CA.002.09.1.1
ATGTTGCCGGTGAAATCCGGCCCGTTGACCGTCTTCAGACGCTCGGTGACGATTTCCTTGGTGACGGACATGGCAGTTTTTCCTTACGCAGCTTGCGCCTGAGATGCAGCTTGCACCTGAGATAATGCAGTTTCCGGACAGAACCAAGCCGTGGAGCAATGGCTGTCTTGGCGTGCCTGAAAAACCGGCGGGTCCTGCCGGATTTCATCCGCGCCAAACGTCCTCCAGATAAGCGAGCGCCGATGCGGCCAGCAATCAATCCAGCCGACAGTCGCCAAACGATCGCAGCGACCTATTTCAACGACCAGCACGGGACCGACAAGCCGAGAAGGAGGCGATTATGCTCGCAAACAGCAACGCAACGGCAAATCTGGCGGTAAGCGATCTGGCAAAGGCCAAGGCTTTCTACGAAGGAACGCTTGGCCTGAAACAGGTGCAGGATGAGGGGGGCGAACTGATCGTGTACAAAAGCGGCGATACCACCCTCAACGTCTATCATTCCCAATTTGCCGGAACCAACAAGGCGACAGCGGTGACCTGGATGGTTGGCGACGAGATCGGCAACATCGTCAAGGAGCTGAAGTCGAAGGGCGTCGCCTTCGAGCACTATCAGATGCCGGGCTTGACGCTGGAGGGCGATCTCCACGTCGGTTACGGAATGAAAGTTGCCTGGTTCAAGGATCCAGACGGCAACATCCTGAACCTTGTGGACAGGTAGATTTCTTCACCTCACCTCGCCAGGCCAACCGCGAGGTAGGTGAGCGCCGAAATCAAAGCGGTGGCCGGCAAGGTAACGATCCAGGCGATGACGATGTTGCCGGCAATGCCCCAGCGCACGGCCGAGACGCGGCGGGCGGCGCCGACGCCGATGATGGCGCCGGCGATGGGGTGGGGGGGCGGTACGG
>NZ_RZRR01001375.1:0-901 GCF_003998555.1 Mesorhizobium sp. M7A.F.Ca.CA.002.09.1.1
GGACGGGCTTGCGAATGACGTCATCGACGCCGCTCTCGAACAACCGCAGCGTGTTCTCCAGCGAATGCTGTTCGCTCAGCGCAATCACCGGGGCGCCGGTGCGGTCGCGGATCTGGCGCGGAGAGATGGAACCTTCGCGGCAATCGCCGATGAGGAAGGCCCTGACCGAGCGCAGATCGGTGTCGGCGGCCGAATTCACCCACTCACCGAATTCGCCGGATGCAAAGCCTGCACAGGCGATGCCCTCACGATCGAAAAGTGAATTGTATCCCTCTGTTACGAGCTCGCGCTCGTCAACGATCACAATCATCGGCCCCGCCTTCCGAATCGAATCATTTGCCCCGTGAAGAGAGGCCTATCCGCTGGCGAGAATCCTGAACAACCGTCATTTCTTGTAGCTAGTTTCTTGGGAGTCTGGAATCGTATCGGTTGCATTAGCGTGCAGCCAGATACGCATTCGGCGCCAAGTTTTGGCCAGGCCAGAACAACAATTCGGGGTTGTGTGTTAGGTCTATTAGTAATGGAAAATGCGCTTATGGGTTGCAGAATCCGCGGGCGTTCGCGGTCCATTTTCCAAAGCCGGTGGCGACCATGTTGGCAATGACACGGCAGACATAGATCTTCTGCGCCGGGTCATTGTCGGGGCCGGCATGATAGCGGGCCACGGCCATCGACCAGGTCTCGTGACGGGCATGAAGGCTGGCCAGGAAGCGCGCCGCATAGTCGACATTCTGACGTGGGTCGAGCATGTCCTCGACGCTGCGAAAATGCGATGCGTGGTAGTGGTGGTTGATCTGCATGCAGCCCAGATCGATCAGGGTCTTGCCCTCGCGCCGGGCATTGGCGAAGGCGGCAAGGGCCTCGGGCCGGCTTCTGGGAAAGACTGCTTTTCCCTCTATAT
>NZ_RZRR01001376.1:0-895 GCF_003998555.1 Mesorhizobium sp. M7A.F.Ca.CA.002.09.1.1
AACGCCGGCATTTCGCATCTGCTCTACACCTCGATGCCCAATCCGGAGCCGGTATCGCCGGTCCTGTTTGCCGATGACCACTACAGCACCGAGCAGGCGATCAAGGCGAGCGGCATCCCCTACACGATCTTCCGCAACGGCTGGTACCAGGAGAACCTGTTCATGGCCCTGCCGCACGCGATCGCCTCGGGAAAATGGTACACGTCGGCCGGCGACGGGCGCATTGCCCACGGTGCGCGCGACGACATGGCAGCGGCGATCGCCGCCAGCCTCGCTGGCGCTTCAAACGAAAGCAAGACCTACACCTTGACCGGTCCGCACGCCTACACCACGGCAGAGATTGCCGCCCTGGTAAGCGAGGTCACCGGCAAGTCGCTCGATGTCGTGCAGGTTCCGGATGAAGCGCTCACCGAAGGGGTAAAGGCATCCGGCGTTCCCGAGGATTTTGCTGAAGTCATCGTGTCCTTCGACGTCAACACGCGCTCCGGCCGCATCGCCATGGTGACCGACGCGATCGAGACGCTTTCCGGCCGCAAGCCAAAAACGCTGAAGCAGTTCCTCGAGGCGAACAAGGCCGCGCTGGCCGGTTGAAGCGGAGTGACATGGACTGTGCCGCAAGACACAGCTCATTCGCCAGGACATGTCGAGATTCAGGTCAGGCTGGACCGAGAATGTGGGTTCCGAGAACCGGAACGGAGCGGACACTTGGTCCGTGAGTACCGGAAGCGCAGGAACCTGCCGTTCGCAGGCCGGCCTCACCTGAATATCGGCATGTCCTAGATGGCCACCTGAGTGCCGATCTCCACCACGCGCCCGGTCGGGATTTGGAAATACTCCGTCGCGTCGGCCGCCGTGCGCGCCAGGCCGATGAACAGCCGGTCCTGCCACACCGGCA
>NZ_RZRR01001377.1:0-892 GCF_003998555.1 Mesorhizobium sp. M7A.F.Ca.CA.002.09.1.1
CCGTGTAGCTGTGGTCGACATTGACCGCGTGCGAGGTGACGGCCGGCTGATTGACATTGTCCGAACCATAGTTGTCGCTGCCGGCAAAAGCGGCACCAGTGGCAACGAGGATGGCGGCGGCGGCAAGAGCGATCCTGTTCATTCTATTTACTCCGGTATTCCTGATTCTGTCCGTCTAGTGGCGTGCCCCTGGGGAGGAAATTTCGCGTCGCTCGGACAACCTCGATCTGGGTTTTTCGTGCGCCGACTTCCAATCACGAAGACGTTCCCTCACGCGCGGCATCGGGACCTCGAACGTCGGCCAAGGGATTGAGCTCACCCTGTTTTATCAGTTTATCTCAGACGCTTACAAGGAGGGTGCCTGACGCATGATGCGGCGGTTCATCGAGCCAGCGCTCGCCATCCGTTCACGATTCGTCAACATAAATTGAACCAGCTGGTTCGATTTACGATCGGCGCTCCGACACCGATGCCGTCGGCCGAAATCCTGCTCATGCATAAAAAACAAGAGCGGCGGGCAAGGCCCACCGCTCTTTGTGGTCGCAGACTTCAGAAATCAACGACCCCAGATGCCCTGACCCGACTGAGCCGGCACGTTGGCATTGGCATCACCCTGCGTCTTTACGGACTTCGGGATCGAGCCGGTGTGCGTGGTGTCGATGTCGGACACGGACTGGTTCGCAACAGGCTGGTTGGCATTGTAAGAGCCGTAGTTGTCGCTGCCGGCAAAAGCGGTGCCCGTGGCAACGAGGATGGCGGCGGCGGTGAGTGCGATCTTGGTCATTTTAGTTACTCCTGAGTTCAATGTTGGGTCGATATCGGCAGTCGCGATTAGCGGCCGAAGAGGTTGCGGTCAGCGCCCTGCGAAGCGGGGGCCTGGACGGTTTGCGTC
>NZ_RZRR01001378.1:0-889 GCF_003998555.1 Mesorhizobium sp. M7A.F.Ca.CA.002.09.1.1
TGCCCATCCTGCGCCGCCTGACCCGTTTCGGACGCATCAGCCGCAGCGCCGATCGCGCGCTTGCCCGGGATTCGGTCAAGCAGTTTTCGATTTCACCGCCCGACGGCGAACGGCGCATCAGCCTTCTGTCGGGCGGCAACCAGCAGAAGGCGGCCATCGCCAAATGGCTTGCCGCCAAACCTTCGGCCTTGATCCTCGACGAGCCGACGCGGGGCGTCGACGTCGGCGCCAAGGCCGAGATCCACCACATCATCGGCCAACTCGTCGCCGGCGGCATGGCGGTCGTGATGATCTCGTCGGAACTGCCCGAAATCCTCGGAGTCTGCGACCGCGTGGTGGTGATGCGCGATGGCTATGCCTCCGAGCCTCTCTTGCGCAGCGAATTGAGCGAGGAGCGCATCATGGCGCTGGCCACCGGGGAGGAGATGGCTTGAGCGAAGCGGCCATGGAGATCGGTGGCGTGAACCGCAACGACCGCTTTACGCGTGGCAGCAGGCTTGTCGATGTCCTGTCGAAGGCGGGGCTCGCCTTCGCCATCGTCGCCGTGATGCTCTACGGCTCCCTCGTCAGCCCCGCCTTCTTCACGTCAGGCAATTTGCTCAACGTCCTGACCTCGATGTCTATCGTTGGCATCGTCGTCGTCGGCATGACCTTCGTGCTCGTGGTCGGCGGCCTGGCCGACCTGTCGGTGCCGGCCACCATCGCCTGCGGCGCCATCCTGTCGCTCGGGCTGCAGCCGATGATCGGGCCGCTGCCGGCGTTCCTGCTGGCGGTGGGTCTCGCGGGCCTCATAGGCCTGCTCAACGGGGGCCTGGTCGGATATGTCGGCATCAATCCCATCATTGCCACGCTCGGCGTTGGCACGATCGGACTGGGCATCGTCCAGGCG
>NZ_RZRR01001379.1:0-887 GCF_003998555.1 Mesorhizobium sp. M7A.F.Ca.CA.002.09.1.1
CTGATATCGCGCGGGTCAGCGCGATATCAGACGCCGTGCGCGCGCCGGTCATCGCTTCCGGCGGCGTCGGCACGCTCGACCACATGGTCGAAGGCATTCGCGACGGCCATGCCGGTGCGGTGCTGGCCGCGTCCATCTTCCATTTCGGTACCTACACGATAGCGCAGGCCAAGGCGCATATGGCCGCCGCAGGGCTGCCGATGCGGCTGGACTCTGTGAATAATCGGCCCTAAAGCATGATCCCGAAAAGTGGGAACCGGTTTTCGGAAAAGATCATGCCTAAACAAGCAGATAGATGGCGCCATGGCTGAGTTTTCGCTGTCAGGTCTTGAAGAAACCATCAGGGAACGCGCCCATTCCGGCGACCCGGACTCGTGGACGGCAAAACTGTTCGCGCGCGGCATCGACAAGGCGGCGCAGAAACTCGGCGAGGAAGCAGTCGAGACGGTGATTGCCGCCGTCAAGGGCGACAAACAGGCCCTCGTTTCGGAAAGTGCCGATCTTATATATCATTGGCTCGTCGTTCTCGGCCTCTCGGGGGTTTTGCTGAGCGACGTGCTCAAGGAGCTCGAAGGCCGCACCCGGCGTTCGGGCATCGCCGAGAAGGCGTCACGGCCCAAGGGCTGACCGCGAGGAAGGGCAGGTATCTCGATGGATCAGCTCGCGCCGACCGAGAAGTATTCCCCGTTTCGCTTCTTCTCCGCCGAGCAATGGTCGCAATTCCGCGCCGACACGCCGCTGACGCTGAGTGCGGACGAATTCCGCCGCCTGCGGTCGCTCAACGATCCGGTCGATCTCGAAGAGGTCACGCGCATCTATCTGTCGCTGTCGCGGCTGTTGTCGGCTCATGTCGAAGCGAGCCAGCTGCTGTTTCGGCAACGCCAGGC
>NZ_RZRR01001380.1:0-887 GCF_003998555.1 Mesorhizobium sp. M7A.F.Ca.CA.002.09.1.1
ATGTCGGAGATAACCACTTCCTTGGCATAGGCGTCGGCATCGGCGCCGGACTTTCCGAGCTTTTCGGCGGCCCACAGGCCGAGCGCCTTGTTGCGGCGCGCCGAGGCCTTGAACCGAAGCTCCTCGTCGAATGCGAATTTACGCTCAAAGCCCTCTTCACGGTCTTTCATGCTGCTCATGGCGTCCCTCCGGGTCAAATTCGATTCGTTGGCGGTGAATATGTGCGTTGTCAAAGCACAAACCAAAAGGTCGCGGGCCGGTCAATATGCTTCATCGCATGCTGCGCTGCGGCATTTCAGTCCCGAAAGCGGTTGATTGGAAGGATTTGCCGATTGAGCAAACGATGTGATTGGGATAGACCCGGCATTGAACCCTACCGTAGCCGCACTATTTCAGGCAGACGGACAGGAAATGGTCTGATACCGCCTGTCCGGAACCCCAGAGAAAAATCAGATGAAAAATCGCCGCCGCATTTATGAAGGCAAGGCCAAGATACTCTATGAGGGACCCGAACCGGGCACGCTTATCCAGTTCTTCAAGGATGATGCAACCGCGTTCAACAAGAAGAAGCACGAGGTCATCGACGGCAAGGGCGTCCTCAACAACCGCATTTCCGAGTATATTTTCAACCATTTGAACCGCATGGGCATTCCGACCCATTTCATCCGCCGTCTGAACATGCGCGAGCAGCTGATCAAGGAAGTCGAGATCATTCCGCTCGAAGTGGTGGTGCGCAATGTCGCCGCCGGTTCGCTGTCCAAGCGGCTCGGCATCGAGGAAGGCACCGTTCTGCCGCGCTCGATCATCGAATTCTATTACAAGGCCGACGCGCTCGACGACCCGATGGTGTCGGAAGAGCACATCACCGCGTTCGGCTGGGCGAGCCC
>NZ_RZRR01000137.1:0-8670 GCF_003998555.1 Mesorhizobium sp. M7A.F.Ca.CA.002.09.1.1
CCTGATATCTTGTGCACGAACAAGGTGCCGGCAACGCCGCGCGGCTGGGTGATGTCGGGCAAAGCGATATCGTCGGCGACAATGACCATCTCGACACGAAACCCTTCGGCGCGCGCCTTCTCTGCCGCCAGGCCGAAATTGAGACGGTCGCCGGTGTAGTTCTTGACGATCAGCAGGCAGCCGGCCGGGCCGGTGACCGCGCGAATGGCGGCCAGCACCGCTTCGACGCTTGGCGAGGCAAAGATCTCGCCCGAAACCGCCGCCGTCAGCATGCCCCTGCCGACGAAACCGGCATGTGAAGGCTCGTGCCCGGCCCCGCCGCCGGAGACGACACTGACTTTCGTCTTGTCCCAGTCGGCGCGCAGGACGACCTTGATCTCGGGATAGCCGTCGAGGCGCGCGAGATCGCCGGAGCCAATGGTTCGTAGCAGGCCGTCCAGCGCCTCGGTGACGATCGTTTCCCTGCGATTGAAAAAGTGCTTCATCGATTCGTCCCGTACTGGCAAAGTCAAAACCGGTGCTGAATCACCGAAAACCGCTCACATCAATCGCTGTCCATCGGCGCCGAAATACAGCGGCGCCCGGTAGCGGATCACCACTTTGTCGCCCTGCGCCAGATCCGTGTCGGGATCGGTCAGCGTCACCAGTTTCTTGGTGCCTACCGTCACATGCAAATGGTTCTGGTCACCGAGATGCTCGACCCAGTCGACAACGCCGTCAGCATGGCCATTCGCGGCCTTCGCGATCGTCAGATGCTCGGTGCGCGCGCCGATCGTCTTGGTGCCGGCCGGTGCGCCGCCGTCAGGCAGCAGCCCGGTCGGCAGAAGATTGATCGCCGGCTGGCCGAGCCTCGCCGCGACATGCAGGTTTGCCGGCTCTGAATAGATGGTGCGCGGCGAGCCGATCTGCACCAGCACGCCCTCGGTGAGGATGCCGATGCGGTCTGCCATCGTCATCGCCTCGATCTGGTCGTGGGTGACGTAAAGCATGGTGGCGCCGAGCTCGGTCTGGATGCGCTTCAGCTCGAGCCGCAGATCCGCCCGCAGCTTGGCGTCGAGCGATGACAGCGGCTCGTCCATCAGATAGATGGACGGTTTGTGCACCAGCGCGCGGCCGATGGCGACGCGCTGCATTTCGCCGCCCGAAAGCTTGGTCGAGCGGTTGGCGAGCTTGTGATGGATGCGCACCATCTTCGCCACCTCCTCGACCCGGCGGCGGATCTGGTCTTCCGGCATTTTCCGCGCCGGCGAGCGCAGCGGAAAGGCGAGATTGTCGAACACCGACAGATGCGGATAGAGCGAATATTGCTGGAAGACGAAGGCGGTGTCGCGCTCGGCCGGCGACAGCGTCGTGGCATTGTGTCCGCCGATCTCGATCGTGCCGCTGTCTGGCCGTTCCAACCCGGCGATGAGCCGCAGCGTCGTCGTCTTGCCGGCCCCGGTTGGCCCGAGCAGCACGACGAATTCACCATCTGCTATGTGCAGGTCGAGGCCGTCGACGGCGACATGGTCGCCGAAACTCTTGGTCACGTTCTTGATGTGCACCTCAGCCATGCTGGGCCCTCCGTTCCGAGGCGACATCGTGGATCGCGGTTCTCACCGCGCGGCCCGATCCCTTCTCGAACAGCGACAGCCGCGCGCTGCTCAGCGTCAGGCCGACATGGTCGCCGGTGGCGAGCCTGATTTCGGCCGGTACGCGTGCCTTGATGATGCCATCCGCCGTCTCCACCGCGACGATCTGCGTGGTGCCGAGATATTCGGTGCCGTAGATGGCGCCGCGCAATTTTGAGGCGTCGTCGAAGCGGATGTGTTCAGGGCGGATGCCGAGCGCCATGTCGCCAGGTGCGATGTCCTCGCGCACCTCCGGCACCGCGACCTTCGCGCCTTGCACGATGATCTCCCTGGCGCCCTTGGCGAGCCCGCCGCCAAATCCCAAAAAGTTCATCGGTGGCGAGCCGATGAAGTCGGCGACGAACATGGTCGCCGGGCGGTCATAGATTTCGCGCGGGCTTCCGAACTGCTCGATGACGCCATGGTTCATCACCGCGATCTTGTCGGCCATCGACATCGCTTCCATCTGGTCGTGCGTGACATAGACCGTCGTGGCATGGATGCGGTTGTGCAGTTCGCGCAGCTCGTGGACCATCAAATCGCGGAATTCGGTGTCAAGGGTTCCCAGCGGCTCATCCATCAGGAAGCATTTTGGCCGCCGCACGATGGCGCGGCCGAGCGCGACGCGCTGGCGGTCGCCGCCGGCAAGTCCGGAGACGGATTTGTTGAGCAGATGGTCGATGCGCAGCAGCTTCGCCGTTTCCTCGACCCGCGTGCGGATTTCGGCCGAAGGCATGCCTTGCGCCAGCAGCGGGAAGCCGATGTTCTTGCGCACATTCATGTGCGGATAGAGCGCGAACAGCTGGAAGACGAAGGCGATGTCGCGCTCGCGGGCCCGCAGCATGGTGACGTCGTCGCCGCCGAGCAGGATCTGGCCGCCGGTCGGCAGCTCAAGCCCCGCGATCATGCGCAAGGTCGTCGTCTTGCCGCAGCCGGACGGGCCGAGCATGACGAAGAACTCGCCATCCTCGACGACGAAGTTGGAATCCTGCACGGCGACGAAATCGCCGAAGGCCTTTCTCAGGTGCTGGACACGGATTTCGGCCATGATTATTCCGGGAATTTGGAGACGATGATGAACATCACGGTGCCGGCGAGCATGGTGATGAAGGAGTAGGTGTAGAGCGACAGCGCGAAGGGCTGGAACAGCATCAGGAAGCCGATGGCGATCAGCGCTGTCGCGATGTTTTCCATCAGCCCGCGCCGTGCCCAGGCCGGCCAGCGCGATTTGCGGTTCCCAGGCTTGGTCAAGCTCATTTGCGCACCGCGCCGAAGGTGATGCCGCGCAGCAATTGCTTGCGAAGCAGGATGGTGAAAACCAGGATCGGCACCAGGAAGATCGTCGTGCCGGCCGCGACCGCCGGCCAGTCCTGGCCGCCTTCGCCGATGATGGTCGGGATGAAGGGCGGCGCGGTCTGCGCCGTGCCGGAGGTCAGGAGAGCTGCGAACGCATACTCGTTCCAGGCGAAGATCAGGCAGAAGATGGCGGTCGCGGCTATGCCGGTCGTCGCCTGCGGCAGCACGGTGCGCCAGAAGGCCTGCAGCCGCGTGTAGCCGTCGATCATTGCCGCTTCTTCATATTCGCGCGGGATCTCGTCGATGAAGCCCTTCAGCAGCCAGACAGCCAGCGACACGTTGACCGCCGTATAGAGCAGGATCATGCCGAGCGCGGTGTCCGACAGGCCAAGCTCGCGGTACATCAGATAGATCGGAATGGCGACGGCGATCGGCGGCATGAAGCGCGTCGACAGGATGAAGAACAGGAGGTCGTCGGCGAGCGGCACCTTGAAGCGTGAGAAGCCGTAGGCCGACAGCGTGCCTAAGAACACGGCGCAGAAGGTCGAACCGAAGGCGATGATCAGCGAATTGACGAAGCGCGGCAGGAAGTTGGACGGACCGGCGATCACCATGTTGCGCTTGCGCGTGGTCTCGTCGCAGAAGCCCGTCGCCGGACCCAGCGAGTTGATGTATTCCGGCGTCTGCCGGGTCCGCGTCGTGAACAAATTGCAGTAGCCCTCAAGACTGGGCTGGAACAGGATCTTGGGCGGATAGGCAATCGAATCCGGCGGCGTCTTGAAGCTGGTGGCGAAGATCCACAGCAGCGGCACGATCGAGATCAGTGCGTAAAGCACGATGATCGTGCCGGCGATCCGTTTCGAGTTGCTGCTCGGTGCGACGACCGAATGGGCTGTGGTCAGGCTCATCTCTGCTTCACCTTGTTGAGCGCCTTGACGTAGATGTTGGCCAGGCCGAACACCGCCACGAAAAGGATGATGGCGAAGGCCGAGGAATAACCGGTGCGCCAGCTTTCGAAAGCCTGCCGCTTCAGCGTTATCGAGGCGACCTCGGTCGTCGAGCCCGGCCCGCCGCCGGTCAACAGATTGACCATGTCGAACATCTTGAAGTTCTCGATGCCGCGAAACAGCACCGCCAGCATGATGAAGGGCAGCGCCATCGGCAGCGTGATCGACCAGAACTGCCGCCAGTTCGAGGCGCGGTCGACCTCGGCCGCCTCGTAGATGTATTCGGGGATGGAGCGTAGGCCCGCGAGGCAGATCAGCATCACGTAGGGCGTCCACATCCAGGTATCGACGATGATGATCGACCAGGGCGCCAGCGACACGTTGGAGAGCATCTGAATATTGGTCGGCGGGATCCTCGTGACGAAGGAGATCGCATAGGCGAACAGGCCGATCTGCGGCTCATAGAGGAAGCGCCAGAAATTGCCGACTACCGCCGGCGACAGCATCATCGGCACCAGGATCAGCGTCGTCCAGAAGGCGTGGCCTCGGAACTTCCTGTCGATCAGCCAGGCCAGCGTGAAGCCGATCAGCGTCTGCAAAAGGATCGTCCAGAACACGAAATGCGCGGTCGTCTGCATGGCGATCCAGATGTCCTTGTCGCCGAGGATGCGCTGGTAGTTGGCAAGGCCGAGATTTTTCACCACCTCGTTCGGGCGGTTGGCCCGGTAGTTGGTGAACGACAGATAGATCGCCCAGAACAGCGGGAAGATGTTGATGGCCAGCAGCAACAGGATCGTCGGCGAGATGAACAGCCAGGCGAGGCCCTTGTCGCTGATGCCCCGGACCTTGCGGGCCAACGGTTCCGGGGTCGCCCGGGCAACGTTCTCCGCGGTCCGATTGAGCATGGTGAGTCCTGCTTCGGTCACTTGGTCGTCTCTGTCATGGAATTTATCTGAACTGCATCCCGTGCCAAGGGGCGGCACGGGATGCTTGGCTTAGCTCGGGAGGAGCTGGTTACATCTTGCCATCGTCCTGGAAGACCTGGGTCCAGTCCTTGACCAGGCCGTCGAGCGCATCCTTGGCCGAACCCTGGCCGGCGACGACATAGTCGTGGAAGCGTTTCTGCGAAGCCTGCAGCAGCGGGGCGTAGCTCGGCTCGGCCCAGAAGTCCTTCACGATGGCCATCGAGTCGAGGAAGGTCTGCGCATAGGGCTGGCTGGCCGGGAACTTCGGATCCTTGACCACCGCGTTGAGGCACGAATAGCCGCCGAGCGACCACCATTTGGCCTGCACGTCCTTGTTGGCGAACCACTTGATGTATTTCAGCGCCGCCTCCTGCTTGTCGGAATAGGACACCACGGAGATACCCTGGCCGCCGAGCTGGGCGAACTGCTCGCCGTCGGGACCCTTCGGGTTGACGAAGTAACCGATCTTGTCGCCGCCGACATTCTCGTCCTTCTGCAGGCCCGGCCATGTGAAGGCGAAGTTCATGTGCATCGCCACCTGGCCGGATTTGAAGGCATCGACGCCTTCGCCCATGTAGCTGTTCGAGGCACCGGGCGGCGTGCAGCAATCATAGAGCGCCTTGTAGAACTCCAGCCCCTTGACCGACTTGTCGGAGTTGACGAAGCCTTCCATTTCATAGGGCTTCTTGGGGTTTTCGTATTGGAAGCCATAGCTGTAGAGCACGTCCATGGCGCCCATGGTGATGCCTTCGGAGCCGCGCTCGGTGTAGATCGAGGCGCCATAGACGGTCTTGCCGTCGATCTCGCGCTTCTGGAAGAACTCGGCGACCTGCTTCAACTGGTCGAAAGTGGTTGGCGGGCCGAGGTCCCAACCGTACTTCTCCTTGAATTCCTTCTGCAGCTCCGGCTTGGAGAACCAGTCCTTGCGGTAGGTCCAGCCGACGACGTCGCCCATGGCCGGCAGCGCCCAGTAGTTCGGCGTGTTCTTCGGCCATTCCGAATAGCCGACGACGGTTGCCGGCACGAAATCGTCCATGCTGATCTTCTCCTTGTCGAAGAAGTCGTTCAGCTTGACGTAATGGCCGTTCTCGGCAGCGCCGCCGATCCACTGGCTGTCGCCGATGATCAGGTCGCACAATTTGCCGTGCGAGTTGAGCTCGTTGAGGAAACGGTCGGCATAGTTGGTCCACGGCACGAACTCGAATTTCATGCCGATACCGGTTTCCTTGGTAAAATCCTTGGACAGTTCGACAAGCGCGTTGGCCGGGTCCCAGGCGGCCCAGCACAGGGTCAGGTCTTCAGCGTGCGCGACGTTCGCGACGGCTGTCGACGCTGTGATTGCCGAGGTCAGTCCCAACGCCAGTTTCAAGCTCGATTTCATGACTTCCTCCCATTTGCGAAACGCGCCCGGATGACGGTTTCAAAAAGCCCTCAACCCCTCTCCTCAGGGGCCCAAACATGGCGGCGCGGTTGCGCTGCAGATGTTTAGTAATTTGTTTAGTGATGCAATTTTTACTAAACAAGGCAAGCGAATTCGTTGCTGCGCCGCAGCATGCTTATGGCGATGTCTGAAAACGTTGGGAAAAGCGCGGGTCGCTGGCTGGTTTACCGAAGCTGTTCAGGCCGATTCTGACCGGGACGTGGGGCAGCCTCGGCTTTCAATCTACCCTTCTGGTGCTCACCATCACCTTGCGGATCGCCGGCGCCGGCGGCAGCAGCGCGCGGATATCGGCGAACGGGAACGACGGTTCGAAACGGAAGGCTTCGGCCGATGAGCCTTGCGCGCCGTTGCACTGGCCGGCGCGAAAGGCGTTCTGTGTCCGCGCAATGTCGACGAAGCGGTCGGGATCCTGCGATTGATGCATGCGGATCGCCTCGGCCTTGACGTCGGCATGGGCGGAAATGTCGACATAGTGCGTCGGCGAGAAACCGGTGCCGCCCATCGTGTCGGCATGCAGCACTGGGACGGCGAAAGACGCCGCGATACGAACGCCGTCCGACAGCGCGCGATGGTCTGCATGATAATCGTTGGGCGCATGCGTGATCACCAGATCCGGGCCGATTTGACCGATCAGTGCTTTCAGAGCTCCAATCAGCGCTGCATCGGCCACCAGCTCGCCGTCCGGGAAGTCGAGGAAGCGTGGCACTGCGCCTACCAGCGCGGCCGCGGCCGTTGCTTCGTCGCGACGGACACGAGCGAGAACAGCGGGATCACTTGTGCCGCCCCTGGCACCATCGGTGGCCATGGCAAAAGTGAGTTCTGCGCCTTGCGCAGCATAGGCGGCCATCGTACCGAACATGAAGATCTCGATGTCGTCCGGATGCGCACCGAGCGCCAGGATTTTCAAACCACTCTCTCCCCGGAATTGGAACAACGTGACGAACGGAATCCTGCTCGCCCTGATCGCCTACGCAAGCTATTCGGGTAGCGATGCCGTTGTCAAAAGCCTGGGCGGTCAGCTCACGATCTTCGAGATCGGCTTTTTCATAACCTTGTTCGCGGGCTTCTTCCTGTTCTTCACGCGGCCCGCGGGCGAACGCTGGCGCGATTTCTGGCGCACCAGAAGGCCATGGGCGGTGCAGGCGCGTGCCTGGGCGGGCATCGCTTCCGGCGTGCTCAGTGTCTACGCCTTCACCACCATTCCGCTGGCCGAGTCCTATGCGTTGATATTCCTGGCGCCGCTCTGCGTCACCATTCTCTCCACGGTGATCCTCAAGGAGAAGGTCGGCCCCTGGCGCTGGCTGGCAGTGGTCGCCGGTTTCGCCGGTGTCATGCTGGTGGTGCGGCCGGGCTTTCGCGAGCTCAATCTCGGCCACCTTGCCGCCTTCGGTGTTGCCTTCCTCGCCGCCACCAGCGTCATCCTGATGCGCTCGCTGGCGCAGCAGGAAAAGCGCACCACCATGCTCGGCGTGCTGGTCGGCTACGGCCTGCTGTTCAACGGCATCGGTGCCGCCGCCACCTCGTTCACCGTTCCCGACGGCAAGCAGTTGCTGTGGTTGGCGGCGGCCGGTGCCTTCACAGCAGGTGGACAATTCCTTCAACTGCTGGCCATGAAATACGCGCCTGCCAACCGGGTCGCGCCGACGCATTATTCGCAGATCGCCTGGGCGGTGATCCTCGGCGCGTTGTTTTTCCAGGAATATCCGGACGGGCTGTCGCTGGTTGGCCTGGCGGTCGTTGGCGGCGCCGGCCTGTTGACCATGGTGCGTGAGGAAGCGCGGCTGGGGACCGTGCGCTGGAACCCGTTTTCGCGTACCCGGCTTTGAACCGACTCTGGTTGCGCCGTGGCCGTAACCGCTGATATGCGGGCGCCATGACCACAAAACCCCTGCCGGAGCTTCCTGTGTCCGTCGTGCTGCCGGCGCTGAGGGAAGCGCTTGGCGATGGCAACAGCGCCGTGCTGGTGGCGCCGCCCGGCGCTGGCAAGACCACGCTGGTGCCGCTGGCGCTGCTTGACGCGCCTTGGCTCGGCGCCGGCAAGATCATCCTGCTTGAACCGCGCCGCCTCGCCGCTCGCGCCGCCGCTCGCCGGATGGCTGAGTTGCTTGGTGAGGAACCCGGCGCCACCGTCGGCTACGCCATGCGCATGGAAAACCGCATTTCGGCAAAGACCAGGATCGTGGTCGTCACCGAAGGCGTGCTGGCGCGCATGATCCTCGACGATCCCGAACTGCCCGGTGTTTCGGCTGTCATTTTCGACGAATTCCACGAGCGTTCGCTCGACGGCGATTTCGGTCTCGCTCTGGCGCTCGACGTGCAGGGGGCGCTCAGGCCGGATCTGCGCTTGGCTGTGATGTCGGCGACGCTCGACGGCGCGCGCGTCGCCAAACTCATGTCGGGCGCGCCGGTCG
>NZ_RZRR01001381.1:0-880 GCF_003998555.1 Mesorhizobium sp. M7A.F.Ca.CA.002.09.1.1
GTTCAAGACGAGGTGACGGCCAAGATCGTGGAAGCGCTGCTTGGCCGGCTGCGCGCGCCGCCGCCGCGCAATCGGCCGCGAAATCTGGAGGCCTACGACCTCTGCGTGCGGGCGCGAAAGCTGATCGACGACTCGCCGCAGATGGCGCAGGAAGCGCATCTGATGCTGACGCGCGCGGTGTCGCTCGATCCTGATTATGCCGAGCCCTATCGTTGGCTTGCCATGAACCACTGGATGGGACAGGTGCATTGGGGCGGACCAACCGAGGCTGCCCGCAGCGTTGCCCTGGAGCTGGCGCGCAAGGCGGTGGCGATCGATCCCAACGATGCCGGCTGTCGCTGGATCCTGGCTTATCTGCTTGCCTATGAGCGCAGCTTCACTGAAGCGGATGCGGAATTCGCCAAAGCGATCGAGCTCGACCCGAACGAGGCCGACACCTGGGCGGCATTGTCCGACATCGCGGTCCTGGCCGGACGGGTCGAAGAGGGCCTCGAGCACATCGGCAAGGCGTTCCGGCTGAACCCGTTTCCGGCGAGCTGGTACTATCTGACGCTCGGCCAGGCGCAATATGCGGCGCGCGACTACCAAGCCGCTATCGAGACGTTGCGCCGTGACGAGACCTATCGCACAAGCTCACGCCGTTTCCTGGCGGCAAGCATGGCCCAACTCGGCCGGCTCGACGAGGCGCGCGCAGAGGCTGAACTGTTCCTCGTCGGCAACCCGCATTTCACAACCCATCACTGGGCGACGACCGAGCCATTCCGCGACGCCGCTACGCTCGAGCATTTCGTCGATGGTTTTCGCAAGGCCGGTCTTCCGGAGTGACGCGCCGGCATCCGGCCCGCCCGCAGCAAAGGCGACGTGGTGCGCTAACCCAGTC
>NZ_RZRR01001382.1:0-880 GCF_003998555.1 Mesorhizobium sp. M7A.F.Ca.CA.002.09.1.1
TCGCTGGACCAGCCCCGTTCGGGCGGCCAGGTGGGCAAGCCGGCGGCGCCGCAGTCGCTCGACGACGAGATGACCAAGCTTCTCGGTGAACTCTCCAGCCAGAAGAAATGAGCGACCGCCGGGTCGCTATCCCCGCGAAACACCGTCGCCGGTCCGGCTGCCGAACCACCTCGTCCGAAGCCCCGAGGGTTTTCGATCTTCGCGCGCCCTGAGCGGTGGATGCCGCACCAATGAAAATGGCCGGAAAACCGGCCATTTTCAGAATCGAGTTCGTTCGAGACAGCCGGCCGTGAGCTTCAGTCGTCGCGATAGACTTTTTCGCGGCGCTCATGCCGCTCCTGCGCTTCGATCGACAATGTCGCGATCGGACGTGCATCGAGCCGCTTCAGCGCGATCGGCTCGCCGGTTTCTTCGCAATAGCCGTAGGTGCCTTCGTCGATGCGTTGCAGGGCGGAATCGATCTTTGCAATGAGCTTGCGCTGACGGTCGCGGGCCCTGAGTTC
Organism: Mesorhizobium sp. M7A.F.Ca.CA.002.09.1.1; assembly: GCF_003998555.1. Taxonomy (NCBI): domain Bacteria; kingdom Pseudomonadati; phylum Pseudomonadota; class Alphaproteobacteria; order Hyphomicrobiales; family Phyllobacteriaceae; genus Mesorhizobium; species Mesorhizobium sp. M7A.F.Ca.CA.002.09.1.1. The sequence goes on from NZ_RZRR01001382.1 coordinate 504, forward strand.
GATGGCCCGGTCGGTTTCCGAAGAGGCGCGATCGGCCAGATCGGGGTGGTTGGCGTTTTCTTGCTGCAGGATTTCCAGTGTTTCGCGCGCTTCGCGCAATATGTCATTCTTCCAGGTGACGAGCTTTGAGCGGAAGTAGGATTTCTGCCGCTCGTTCATGAACGGCTCGTCTTCGGAGGGTACGTAATCGGCGGTAACGATGTCGTTCATTCGACTCACCCAAACTGCCCCAAATTTGGCGCCTATATATTCGTCGTCCGACGCCTGCACAAGCGCAATCGGCCGCTGTTTCACGCAATTGTTAAAGTACCCGGGCACGCGTCTTTGCAGCCGCGTACGGTCGCTTTGGTACAAACTCCGCCGCGACACTTTGGATC
>NZ_RZRR01001383.1:0-876 GCF_003998555.1 Mesorhizobium sp. M7A.F.Ca.CA.002.09.1.1
CGCTTGACGGTGCCAGGCGTCGCCAGCACCGAAACCAGCCCTGAGCGCGTGCGTTCCGCCGCCGGCTTGATCGCAGGCACCATGCCGACAAAAGGATGCTCGGGAAATCTGTCGCGCAGCGCGTCGATCACCAACGTCGAGGCGGTGTTGCAGGCGATGACCGAAATGGCCGGCGCAAACCGCTCAAGCAGTTTGCCGAACAATTCAAGGATATGCACCCTCAGCGCCGGCTCTTCCCAGGCGCCATAGGGAAACGCAGCGTCGTCGGCGACATAGATGAAACGGCGGTCGGGCATCAGCACGCGCGCCTCGCGCAGTACGGTGAGCCCGCCGATGCCCGAATCGAACATCAGGATCGGCCGCTCAGTCATTGTCGGTTCCTTTTCCGCCAAGCGGCGGTATGTCATCGTCCTTGCCGGCGCCGGCAAGGCGCGCCGCTTCCGCCTTGCGGGCTCGCGCGGCGGCCGCGGGCAAGCGCCGTGGATCATCGCCAGGGGACCCGTCGCCGCGCGGCATCGCCGGCGAAAACCTGTCGAGCGACGAGATGATGCCGCGCAGCACCTTCAGCTCCGGTTCGGCAAAACCGGCGCGCGTCAGCACCGCACGCAGATTGTCGATCATTTTCGGCTTCTTCGGTGCCGGCCGGAAATAGCCGCGCGCTTCCAGTGCGCCTTCGAGATAGGCGAACAGGCCGTGCAATTCCTCCTTGCTTGCCGGCTTCATGTCCGGGCCGGAAAAATTGGTCTTGGTCTCGTCTTCCAGGCCGGACTTCATCCATTCGTAGGACATCAGAAGCGCGGCCTGGGCGATGTTGAGCGACGAGAAATCGGGATCGACCGGGAACGTGACGATCTCGTCGGCAAGGCCGACCTCGTC
>NZ_RZRR01001384.1:0-874 GCF_003998555.1 Mesorhizobium sp. M7A.F.Ca.CA.002.09.1.1
CAACAAGATCATCGCCGTGACCCATATCGGCTACAGGCGCGAACGTGACGTCATCGCCAAGATCCCGGGCATCGATGTCGTCGTCGGCGGCCATAGCCATTCCCTGCTGTCGAACACCGATCCGAAGGCGGAAGGCCCCTACCCGACGATGGTCGACAATCCGGACGGCTACAAGGTGCCGGTGGTGCAGGCGGCCTCCTATTCGAAATATCTCGGCGAGTTCAAGGTGGTGTTCGACGACAATGGCGTCGTCAAATCGGCCAGCGGCGACCCGATCTATCTCGACAAGTCGATCACCCCCGACCCGGCCGTGCTCGCCCGCATCAAGGAGCTTGGGGCGCCGATCGAGGCGTTGAAGAACAAGGAAGTGGCCGAAACCACCGACGTCATCGACGGCAGTCGCGAGAGCTGCCGCACCCGCGAATGCGCGATGGGCAATCTCGTCTCCGACGCCATCCTCGACCGCGTCAAGGGACAGGGCGTCGAGATCGTCATCTCCAATGGCGGCGGCCTGCGCGCCTCGATCGACAAGGGCACCGTCACCATGGGCGAGGTGCTGACCGTGCTGCCCTTCCAGAACACGCTGGCGACCTTCCAGATTTCGGGCAAGGATCTGGTGGCCGGCCTCGAGGGCGGTCTCAGTCAGGTCGAGGACGGCGCCGGGCGCTTCCCCCAGGTCGCCGGCCTGAAATATTCCTTCGACAAATCCGTTGCGCCCAATGCCGGCCGGGTCAAATCGGTGGAGGTCATGGAAGGCGGTGCCTGGACGCCGATCAAGCCGGAGAAGGACTATCTGGTCGCCACCAACAACTATGTTCGCCAGGGCGGCGACGGCTACAAGGTCTTTGCCGACAAGGCCAGGAATGCCTACGAC
>NZ_RZRR01001385.1:0-874 GCF_003998555.1 Mesorhizobium sp. M7A.F.Ca.CA.002.09.1.1
AGCATTGACCGCGTCGGGATTGGCCTCGGCGATGATTTCGGCGAGCACCGCCCTGGCCTCGTCCTCGGTCTCGCGAACGACCGCGAAGGCGTTGACGCCAACTTTGACGGAATGGTTATTGGCCTTCGCCTTGACTCTGATATCATCGACCTGCTTGGCGATCTCGGCCGGCGTGTTGCCGTTGGTGAAGTACCAGTCCGAGACGCGCGATGCCATGTCGCGCGCGGCGCGCGACGAGCCGCCCTGGAAGATTTCGGGTACTTGCGGCGGTTTCGGCTTCAGCGAATACTCATTGAAGCGGTAGAAATCGCCACGGAAGGTGAAGCTGTCTTCAGTCCATATTCCGCGCAGCGCACGGATGAATTCCTCCGAGCGGCGGTAGCGCTCGTCATGGTCGAGCCAATGCTCGCCGATGGCGTGGAACTCGCCGCGGAACCAGCCGGAGACAAGGTTGATCGCGACGCGGCCGTTGGTCAGGTAGCTGATGGTGGCGATCTGCTTGGCCGCCAGCGCCGGGTTCCATGGTCCTGGCAGGATCGCTGCGATGACCTTGAGCGTCGTGGTCGCCGCCAGCAGATCATGGCTGAACGCCACCGATTCATGCTGTTCGTCGGCGCCGTAGCCGGCCGTGAAACGTATCTGGCTAAGCGCGTAGTCGAAGCCGGCCTTCTCGGCGATCTGCGCCAGCTTGCGATTGTACTCGGCAGAATGGTTGGTGCGCTGCTCGATGTTGGAAATCACCAGGCCGCCCGAAACATTCGGCACCCAGTAGGCGAATTTGATCGGATCGGCTTCTGCATGTGCCATGAACTGTCTCCCATTCAGGCCGTGTCGTTGATCGCTCCGGTCGCGCCGGCTCTGATATTTATTATGT
>NZ_RZRR01001386.1:0-872 GCF_003998555.1 Mesorhizobium sp. M7A.F.Ca.CA.002.09.1.1
GCATCGACGCCAGCACGCTGCTCACCCGCACATTCCTGTCGCCGCGCCTGCCGCGTCGTTCGTTCCAGCAGCCGCGCGCCGAGATGCTCCTCCAGCCGCCGGATGGCTTCCGTCGCGGTTGAGCGCGGCAGGCCGAGATCGGCCGCCGCAGCGGTGAAGCTGCGCCGCTCCAGAACGCGAACAAAGAGCCGCATCGTGTCCAGCCGATCCATGCTCTTTGTTCGCAGTTTCCGAATAGTGATGTCAATGGGTGGATGATTATCCGGAATTCGGCTTGGCCTATATCCGTGTCACCAACAACGCGGAGAGACTTCGATGACAAATCAAACCAGAACCGCGATCGTGACCGGCGCCTCCAAAGGCATCGGCGCCGCCATCGCACAGCGGCTCGCCCGTGACGGCGTCGCCGTTGTCGTCAACTATGCACGGGGCCGTGCGGAGGCCGAAGAACTGGTCCGCGCGATCGAGACCGGCGGCGGCAGGGCGATCGCCGTGCAGGCCGATATCGCCAATCCGAACGGCATCGCCGTGCTGTTCGACGCCGGCGAGAAGGCGTTCGGCGGCATCGACATCCTCGTCAACAATGCCGGCATCATGAAGATTTCGCCGATCGCGCAGACCGACGATGCTTCGTTCGACACCCAGATCGCGATCAATCTCGGCGGCGTGTTTCGCGGCATGCGGGAAGGTGCGCGCCGGCTTCGCGACGGCGGCCGCATGATCAATTTTTCCAGCAGCGTCGTCGGTCTCTATCAGTCGGGCTACGGCGTTTACGCCGCCACAAAGGCGGGTGTCGAGGCGATGACCCACATCCTGGCCAAGGAGCTTGGCGCGCGCCGTGTCACCGTCAACGCGGTGGCGCCCGGACCGAT
>NZ_RZRR01001387.1:0-872 GCF_003998555.1 Mesorhizobium sp. M7A.F.Ca.CA.002.09.1.1
TCCCTGAGCGGCTCGATCAGATCGAGTTCGGCCGGAATGCCGTTCAGCAACGCCTTGGCGGAGATCACCGCCTTCTCGGGGTCGACCGTGATCGAACCGTCGGCATCCGTCACGACCTGTCCTTCGAAGGGCTTGGCCAGGGACATGCCGGTGTAGTCGAGCGACACCAGCCAATCGAGCTTCGAGGAGTCGACGCCGGACTGCAGCGGAATATCCGCCTTGACGTGACCGGTGACGCTGCCCGACAGGTCCTCCGGCAGAATGCCGACATGGCGCATGGCGTTGATCGGCTCGTAGGATGCGAGTTCGGCAACGGCGGATGCGTCGCCGTCGACATCGATGTCGAGCGCGCCGACGACCGGCGGGCGGTTGGCCGCCTTGACCGTCAGCGTGCCGTTGCTGGCCGCCACGGTGCGGCCGCTGGGCATGTAGACGGTGCCCGAGGACAGCGAGATATCGACATCGTTGCCGTGGAAACCGACGACGCCGACCGCATCGCGTATCGGAGGGATGCGGCCGGCGGTGTCGAAGCGCGATCCCTCGATCTGGAAGCGGCCGAACACCTCATCGGCCGAAAGCGGCACGCCGTTGCCCAGCCGGCCCGGCACCACCTGGAACTGAAGGTTGGCGTCGACGACACGGCCGCCGAACAGATTTGCCAGCACCCACAGCCGGGCATTGCGCGCCGAAAACCACGGCCATAGCTGCTTGACGTGAGAGACCTGCATGTCGTGGATGTTGAACGCCAGATTGATCCCCGGCACTTTGCCGTCGACGAACGCCACGGCGGCGGTGCCAAGCATCTCGCCCGAGCCGGCGGACCGAAGCGCGATCTGCTCGGCCACCAGTTTGTGGCTCACCGTGTTGTAGAC
>NZ_RZRR01001388.1:0-869 GCF_003998555.1 Mesorhizobium sp. M7A.F.Ca.CA.002.09.1.1
GTTCTGTGTCTCGGCGCCGAAAGCCCGATCCTCGCCCGCAAGATCGGCCTTGGTTTGCCGATCTATCCGGTCAAAGGATATTCCCTGACCATTCCCATCGTCGACCCGGCGCTGGCTCCAAAACTCCCCGTCATCGATGAGCACAATCTCGTTGCCATCACGCCGATGGGCGATCGCATCCGCGTCACCGCCACCGCGGAATTCGCGGGCTATGATCGCAGCCACAAGCCTTCGGATTTCGCCTTCATGAAGCGCGTCACGCAGGACCTGTTCCCGCGCGGTATCGCCTATGATCGCGCCGAAATGCGGGCCTGCCTGAGACCCATGACGCCCGACAATCTGCCGATCCTCGGCCTGCGCAACATCAAGAACCTCTGGCTGAACACCGGCCACGGCCATATTGGATGGACGATGGCGCATGGATCGGCCCGCATCGTCGCCGACCTGATCGCCGGCCGGGCTGCGCCGATCGCCCTCGACGGTATCCTTCCCACACAGGCGCGGTTCGCCGAACCAAGCGCCGCAAAGGCTTGACCGACGCCATGCTCCGACCCACCAGGCACAGCAACCAGGACGACGATGCGGCGTTGGCATCCAAGCCGATCAAGACCGGCCCGCGCGTCTATGAAGAGATCCGTCGCATGGCGATGGACTATCGCTTCAAGCCGAACGAGCGCATCAACGAAGTGGCGCTTGCCGCGAGGCTGAATGTCAGCCGCAGCCCGATCAGGGAGGCCCTCCAGCGGCTGGTCACGGAGGAACTCATCACCTTCCAGACCAATCGCGGCTTCTTTTGCCGCGGCTTCGATGTCGACGAGGTCGTCAATCTTTCCGACGTGCGGGCGGTGCTTGAGGAGCGCTCCGTCAGG
>NZ_RZRR01001389.1:0-869 GCF_003998555.1 Mesorhizobium sp. M7A.F.Ca.CA.002.09.1.1
GGCCCATATAGACGGCGACGGTAGCGCCGGAAATCGCGAGCTTGGCCCAGTCGGGCAGCGAATTGCCCTTGAGGTCGTGGCCGGTGGTGAACACCATCGACGAGGAGACACCGCGCAAGGTCAGCGGCAGTTCGAAATCGGCGGCGGCGGCAAAGGCCGCGGTGACGCCCGGGACCACCTCATAGGCGATGCCGGCGTCGCGAAGTGCCGCCATCTCTTCGCCGGCCCGGCCGAACACCAGCGGATCGCCAGACTTCAGCCGCACGACACGCTTGCCTTCACGGCCAAGCTCGACCAGCAGCGCATTGATCTCAGCCTGGCTCTTGGTGTGGCAGCCCTTGCGCTTTCCGACCGGCAGGCGCTCGGCATCGCGGCGACCCATGGCAACGACCGCCTCGGGCACAAGGGCGTCATGGACGATGACATCGGCTTCCATCAGCAGACGATGGGCTCGCAAGGTCAATAGATCCTCGGCGCCCGGACCGGCGCCAACCAGCGCGATGTGACCGCAAGCGGGCGTGTTCGACAGCAGAAGATCGACGGCGGCGTCATGCGCCTGCGAAAGCTGGCCGGCTTCAGCCGCGCGCGCAGGAGCGCCAGCGAAGAAATCATTCCAGAAGCGGCGGCGGGCATTGCCTCTCGGCAGCAGCTTCTCGGCAGCCCCGCGAAACGAAGCCGCAAGAATTGCCAGCGGCCCGAGCGACGGCGACAGCATGCGGTCGATGCGGCCGCGCAACATTTGGGCAAGCACCGGGCCTGCACCCTCGGTGCCGATGGCGATGGCCACCGGCGCGCGGTTGACCAGCGCCGGGGTGAAGAAATCGCAAAGCTCAGGCCGATCGACGGCATTGACCGGAATGCCTAGGCGG
>NZ_RZRR01001390.1:0-865 GCF_003998555.1 Mesorhizobium sp. M7A.F.Ca.CA.002.09.1.1
AGACGTCGATCGGCTGGATCAGTTTGCCGTCCATCGCCTGGTCGTTGAAGGCGGCATTGATCATGACCACGTCGTAGAGGCCGGGATTGGTCCGGATCTTGGTCAGCATTTCCTGTTCGGAATTGAAGAAGTCGTTGACGACCTTGTTGCCGGTCGCTTTTTCGAAAGCCTCCACCGCCCATGGTTCGTCGGCGCCGTATCCCTTCCAGTTGAGCACATGCACTTCGTCAGCCTTGGCAGCGAACGCGAGTGCGGAGGTAAAGACGGCGGTCGCCGTCAGCAGAGCAGTCAAGTCAGGCATGCGCATGGTTGGTTCCTCTCTGTGGGTTTGCCCGGTTCCCGGGCTTGTCAGGCTTTCCAGCTGTTATGCATTGGCCTTCTGTGTCCGGCCTGCTCCCGACGGGTCGGCGGCATGGCTCAGGAATGTCTGGATTTGGTGGTCGGTCGGCGCCGACGAGCCGCCATGGCGGGTGACCGATATGGCCGCTGCCGCATTGGCATAGCGCGCTGCCTCGAAGGGCGGGATGCCGTGCGCCAGCGCGCTGACGAAAGCACCGATATGGGTGTCGCCGGCGCCATTGGTGTCGATGGCGGTGACTTTGAAGCCGGCAACGGTCTGCGCCGTGCCGTCGGCCAACCTGATATGGCAACCCTTTGCCCCGGAGCGGATGACCACGCCCGCTGCTTTCGGGCAGTGGTCGCCCAGCAGCCGTACCGCGAGGCCCTCGACATCGCCTGGGCCGGCAATCTCGGCGGCTTCCGTCGTGTTGCAGCTCAGCCATGTGGTGCGGGCAAGCACCCGCGACAGGATGGGACGCGGAATGTCCGTGATGACCGGCGTCGGGTCGAAGACGAAGGGAATACC
>NZ_RZRR01000138.1:0-8646 GCF_003998555.1 Mesorhizobium sp. M7A.F.Ca.CA.002.09.1.1
GGTCTTGCCGCATGCATCGAGTTCGCCGGTCAGGCGGTCGCTGTCGGTGCGCAGCCTGTCGCGTTCGCTGCGTGTACGGTCGAGATCGCCGCGCAAGCTGTCGAGTTCACCGCGCAGGCGCCCCCAAAGGAACCAGCCGACCAATACGCCTATCAGGAACGCCAGGACCACGTAGAAAAAAGTGCCCATTGTCTCTCTCCAGTCAGATCCGTCTGCCGTGGGTCATGATCTTCGGCGAAGGACTACTCTTGGTGGTTCCGCGGTAAGCAGAACAGCCGGCTTCGGTTCGAGCTGTCGGCGATCGGCTTTGCTTGCCCATGGCCAACGGCCGTTGTCGCGTTCGCCTGAGCGCCACGGCCGGCTGAGATTTCTCCTCGCCGATCCGCATGCGCTCCGGCTGAGCTTGGAGCGAAGGCTATCATAGAGCTTGTGGAAAGCTATCGGAAAACTTCGGTGGAGAGTACTTCAAGAACAGATATTTAGGGCGATAGTAGAGCTGTCCCAACATGCATTCCGGCTAAACTGTTAGAGCGACGCCTGGGGGCGCATTTCAAGTGTCGAGCGCTTCCAGCTCGTCGATCAGGCCACCGATGACGCCAAGTCCGATCTGCCAGAAGGCGGGATCGGTGGCGTCGAGCCCGAAGGGCGCCAGAAGCTCGGAATGATGTTTGGTGCCGCCGGCGCGCAGCATTTCGAAATACTTGTCCTGAAAGCCGCGCTCGGCGTTCTGGTAGACCGCGTAAAGCGAGTTCACCAGGCAGTCGCCGAAAGCATAGGCATAGACATAAAAGGGCGAATGGATGAAGTGCGGGATGTAGGTCCAGAACACCTCGTAGCCTTCGCGCAGCTTGATGGCGGGACCCAGACTTTCGGCCTGCACTTCGAGCCAGAACTGACCGAGCCTGTCGGAGGTCAGTTCGCCGTTCTTGCGTTCGGCATGCACCTTGCGCTCGAATTCATAGAAGGCGATCTGGCGCACGACCGTGTTGATCATGTCCTCGACCTTCTGGGCGAGCATGGCCTTGCGCTCGCGCCGGTCGGTGGTCTGGTCGAGCAGCGAGCGGAAGGTCAGCATCTCGCCGAAGACCGATGCCGTCTCGGCCAGCGTCAGCGGCGTCGAGGCCATCAGCGCACCCTGGCCGCCGGCCAGCACCTGATGCACGCCATGGCCAAGCTCGTGCGCCAGCGTCATCACATCGCGCGGCTTGCCCATGTAGTTGAGCAGGACATAGGGATGCGCCGACGGTACGGTCGGATGCGCGAAGGCGCCAGGCGACTTGCCGGGCCGCACCGGCGCGTCGATCCAGTTGCGGTCGAAGAAGGTTCGCGCGATCTCGGCCATGTCGGGCGAAAAGCGCTGATAGGCGGACAGCACGGTGTTCCTGGCCTCGTCCCAGCCGATGATCGCCTGGGGCGTATCCGGCAACGGCGCGTTGCGGTCCCAATGGTTCATCACCTCCATGCCCAGCCAGCGTGCCTTCATCGCGTAGTAGCGGTGCGAGAGGCGCGGATAGGCATCGCGAACGGCGGAGGCCAAGGCGTCCACCACACTGCGCTCGACGCGGTTGGCCAGATGGCGTGAATCGGCGATGTCCTCGAAGCCACGCCAGCGGTCGGATATCTCCTTGTCCTTGGCCAGCGTGTTGGTGATCAGCGTGAAGGTGCGCAAGTTCTTGCGGAAGGTCGTGGCCAGCGCCTCGGACGCCCGGCGGCGCACCTCGCCGTCGGCGTCCTGCAGACGGTTCAGCGCCGGCTCCAACGTCAGTTCCTCGCCGTCGATGTGGAAGCGAAGGTCGGTCATCGTCTCGTCGAACAGGCGGTTCCAGGCGCCGCGTCCGGTGATCGACTTTTCGTGGAAGAGCTGCTCGACGCGGTCCTCGAGCTGGTAAGGCTTGTCCTTGCGCAGATCGAGCACCCATGGCCGATAGTGGCCGAAGGCGGGATCGCCGGCGAGCGCGCCTTCGATCGACGCATCGTCGATCAGGTTGAGTTCGAGCGCGAAGAACAGAAGGTGCGCGCTGGCGTCGGTCATCTTCTCCTGGATGTCGCCATAGAGCTTGGCGCGCTGGGGATCGGCGGTGTTTCCGGCATAAACCAGTCCCGCATAGGAGACGATGCGGCCGATCAGTTCCTCCAGCGCCTCGTAGGCGACAAGCGCCTCGCCCAGCCTGCCGGCGCCGCCGCGCTCGGCTTCGGCGGCCAGCGTACCCTTCCAGCGGCTCTCGAAACTGGTCGCATCGGTGGCGGCCTTGGCGATGTCGCGCTTCAGCTCCGGCGCGTCCATGCCGGCATAGAGGTCGGCAAGGTTCCATTCCGGCAGGTCGCCCAGCTCGGCCGCGCCTTGACCCGACGCCGGCGCCGCCAGCCGCCGTGCGGAAACCATGTGCCCAGAATCCCTATGCATTGCCGACACCTTCCGTGGCCAAGGTTCAAGGAGAAACGAGAAGCCGGTCAAATCCTAAGGAATTCATTCACCGGGTTTTTTGAAACCTTATTTAGAACCCTGTGCCAAGATGGTCCACAGGGCAGAATTCCTCGGGCGGGCAGTCACACCAGTCATGACAGGTTCCATACTCATAGTCGATGACGATCCGGTGCAACGCCGGCTGCTCGAAGCGGCGGTGACGCGGTTCGGCTACAGCGCAATCGTGGTCGACGGCGGCGCGGCCGCTCTCGACATCCTCGATGGACCCGGCGCCCGCGAGGTGTCGGTGGTCATCCTCGATCTGGTCATGCCCGGTCTCGACGGTATCGGCGTGCTGAAGGCGATGCGCGAGCGCGACATCAACGTGCCGGCGATCGTGCAAACCGCGCAGGGCGGAATCGAGACCGTGGTTTCGGCGATGCGTCATGGCGCCTTCGATTTCGTCGTCAAGCCGGCGTCTCCCGACAGGCTGCAGGCATCGATCGGCAATGCGCTCAAGGTCGAGGCCGTCGAGGGCGAGGTCAAGCGCACATCGCGCCGGCGCGGCGGCCTCCTGACCTTCAAGGACATGATCACGCACAGCCCGGCCATGGACAGGGTGATCCGTCTTGGCCAGAAAGCGGCGGCATCCAACATTCCGATCCTGATCGAGGGCGAGTCCGGCGTCGGCAAGGAACTGGTGGCGCGCGCCATCCAGGGCAGTGGCGACCGCCGCACGAAGCCCTTCGTCACCGTCAATTGCGGCGCCATTCCAGACAATCTGGTCGAATCGATCCTGTTCGGTCACGAGAAGGGCTCGTTCACCGGGGCCACCGACAAGCACACCGGCAAGTTCGTCGAAGCGCATTCGGGCACGCTGTTTCTCGACGAGATCGGCGACCTGCCGCTCGACGTGCAGGTCAAGCTGTTGCGTGCGGTCCAGGACGGCGAGGTCGACCCGGTCGGTGGGCGCTCGACCGTCAGGGTCGACATCAGGCTGATTTCGGCGACGCACCGCAACCTCCTGCAGCAGGTCAAGGACGGCAAGTTCCGCGAGGATCTGTTCTACCGGCTGAACGTCTATCCGATCTTCGTGCCGCCGCTGCGCGACCGCCGCGACGACATCCCATATCTGGTCACCCATTTCATGGAGAAGGTCGCGCCGGCCGACCCGCACCGTCGCCTGCAAGGTATTTCGGCGGCAGCGCTCGCGGTGCTGCAGGCCTATGACTGGCCCGGAAACATCCGGCAGCTCGAAAACGCCGTCTTTCGCGCCTCGGTGCTTTGCGAAGGCTATATGTTAACCGCGGAGGACTTCCCGCAGATCCGGGCGCAAGTGGAAGGCACCGTCAACCTCGATATGGATGGCGACGCGCCGTCGCCGTCCTTGCCTTTGCAGGCGCGCGATGACGAAGCCTTGCCCGGCGAGGGCGGCCCGGCAATCGCGTTCGATCCGCCGGCAAGGCTGCAGCCTCGCTTCGGCACGTTGCGGGCGCTCGACGAGCGCGGCAATGTGCGGGCACTTGCCGATGTCGAACTCGAGATGATCAAGCTTGCCATCGATCACTACAACGGACAGATGAGCGAAGTCGCCCGCCGACTCGGCATCGGCCGCTCGACGCTCTATCGCAAGCTCAAGGAACACGGCATCGATCCGGAGACAGGCCGCGTCGATCGACTAGCCTCCTAAGGGCGATGCCGGGCTGAGCTTTGGCCCGGCTTCCGGCTTTGCCACAAGGCCGGCGCCAGCTTGCAATGCCACAACGGGCCTTGTATCGCCGTTTCGGCGGCATTGTGGCTGTCTCGTGGACAGCTCTGTTCACGCATTAAGGCTAACGGTAACAGATCGTGTTTGGGGCGAAGGCGAAAATCCGATCTAAACCAGCGGTTTACCAAGAAACCTTGTGAACAATTTTTGACGGGATATCGCCACGGTGTTACCGCATTTCGGCTTCAATAAGCGATGATTAACCATTAGGATCGATATTCGGGTGTGCTAATGCCACATCCGTTTGGACAAATCCGGGGACAAACGGCAGCCTGCAAGGCCTTTTGATTTGAACAGAATCGAACGACACACAAACAGGCGGCACCATCATTTGAGCGTCTGGCCGAAGTGGCTGGCAGTGTTGGTTGTCGCTTTTGGTTTTGTTGCCGCGGCTGCGAGCGGAGCCAGCGCCGAAACACGGTCGCTGAAGCTTTATCATCTCCACACCCATGAGAAGGCCGAGATCGTCTACAAGCGCAACGGCCGCTACGTTCCCGAGGGTCTCCGCAAGATCAACATCATTTTGCGCGACTGGCGTCGCAACGAGCCAACCAAGATGGATCCGCGCCTGCTGGATCTCGTCTGGGAGGCGTATCGGGAAGCAGGTGCCACGGACTATATCCAGGTCGTCTGCGGCTATCGCTCGCCGTCGACGAACTCGATGCTGCGCAGCCGCAGCAGGGGCGTGGCCGAGAAGAGCCAGCACATGCTCGGCAAGGCGATGGATTTCTATATTCCCGGCGTGCCGCTGAAGAAGCTGCGCAACATCGGCCTCAAGATGCAGGGCGGCGGCGTCGGCTACTATCCGTCATCGGGTTCGCCGTTCGTCCACATGGATGTCGGCAATGTGCGCCATTGGCCCGGTATCAGCCGGCAGGAACTGGTCTCCCTGTTCCCCAATGGCAAGACGCTGCATGTGCCGAGCGACGGCAGGCCGCTGCCCGGCTTTGAGCAGGCGCTCGCCTCCTACAAGGCGCGCAAGGGATCGGGCTCGCCGGCCATCGAGATGGCCAGTGCCGGCGGCAGCAGCAAGAAATCGGGTGGATTCCTGTCGGCTTTCTTCGGTGGCGGCGGCGACGACGAGGCCGACGACAGCGCCGATGTCGAGACCGCTTCGGCCGCCCCCCCGCCCAAGGCGAGAAACCTGAAGCCGGCAGCGGCGGCCAAGACCAGCAACCTCCCGGGCATCGCCATCGTGGCGCCGGAGAATGCGCGGCGCGCCGAGATTCCGCAGGTGACCGAACAGCAGGCTCCGGAGCCTGAACAGGACACGCCGGAGACGATCATCGCGGCATTGCCGGCCCGAAGCATTCCGCTGCCGGATTTCGCACCGCGGCCGAAAGCCGATGTCGGCGCGCAGCAGCCTGAGAATGTTCCCTTCGCGATGGCGGAGGCGACAGCCACCACCGAGCAGGCCGTGGCGACCGCGCATGCGCCGGCGAGCGTTCCTTTCGGCATGGCCGATGCAACGGCTTCGGCTGATGCGACCCAGGTCGCGGTCAACAACATACCGTTGCCGACATGGCGTCCCGACAATTCGCTGCCGGCCGCTCTGGCTGCGCCGCCCAGCAAGGATGTGCTGATGGCGCTGGCCGAGACGGCCGACCAAGGCAAGACCGCGACCGATGCGTTCTCGGTGCTGCCGACGGCGCGGCCCGAGATGGCCAGGCCGGACGCGGTCAAGGCCGTGCTCGACGAGGCCAATGCCCAGGTCGGTGCGGCCGATTACCAGCTTGCTTCCTTGTCCGGGTCCGAGCCGCGTTCGGCGTTCAACGATCCGGGCACCAACACCGCATCGCCGCGCGATGCTGTCGTGGCCCGCCCAGTCGGTTCCGATCCGGCCGCCGCGATCGGCGCCGGCGTCAAGACGACCCGCAAGGAATCGAGAGCCACCGCCCGCGACCTGAAGCCAGGCCCCAAGGCCATGGTGGTTGCAGCCGCACCGCAGGCCGCCCGTTGGGCCTTGACCAGCGGCGAGCAGGTCGCCACCGTTTCAAGCGCGACGACGGCGCCGGGTTACGCCTACAGCATCGTGCACACGCCGCCGAGCGAGGTCTACACCGCTGGCTTCCAGCCGAGCAGCCAGGTGGCCGATGCCAATCGCTTCACCGGCAACGCCGTCAAGTTCATGTCGGTAGCCCGCTTCCAGACCAAATGACGGCAAATCAACCGACAAAGCCGCGCCGGGCAACCAGCGCGGCTTTTTGCTGCGTGGCCGGATCCGGTCGCGCGGCCCGCCGGCTTCCGATCACACCGGCCTGACATTGCCGTGATCGTGGAACGCCTCGGGCCGTCAACGGTTTCTCCCTCGTTCGTTCAAACCCGGGGATACCCATGAAGAAGATTCTACTGGCATCGGTCATCGCGTTGGCAACCGCTTCGGCGGCCATCGCCCCTACGCAGGCCGAAACCATTGTCGTCAAGACCCACGATCACATGCACATGAAGAAGCACTGCCGGACCAAGGTTGTCACGACCTGGAAGCATCATCATAGGGTGGTCAGGGAAGTCAGGGTCTGCAACTGATCCGGCCAAGGCAGGCCTGGAAAAAACATCCGGCGGAAGCCCGGTCGACGCAAGTCGGCCGGGTTTTTCCATGCCGCCATGAAAGCCTTATTTTGTGAGCTTGCTCGCCGCGCGCGCCAAGCCTTCGATCTCGTCCCATTTGCCGGCCTTGACGAGGTCGTCGGGCGCCACCCAGGAACCGCCGACGCAGACCACGTTGGGCAGGCTTAGATAGTCAGCCGCGTTCTTGGCCGAGATGCCGCCGGTCGGGCAGAATTTCACATCGGCGAGCGGCGAGGCGAAGGCCTTCAGCGAAGCGATGCCGCCCGACTGCTCGGCCGGGAAGAATTTCAGGAAGCGCAAGCCGGCTTCGCGCGCGGCCATGATCTCGCCGGGGGTGATCGCACCGGGCAGCAGCGGAACATCGCTGGCGGCGGCTGCCGACAGAAGCTCGCGGGTGATGCCGGGGCTGACGATGAAGCGCGAGCCCGCGGCGGCCGCCTCTTCGAACTGCCTGGCATCAAGAATGGTGCCGGCGCCGACGATGGCTTCCTCGACTTCACCAGCGACCCGCCGGATCGCTTCCAGCGCGTCGGCGGTCCTCAGCGTGATCTCGATCGCAGGCAGGCCGCCGCGCGCCAGAGCGCGGGCCAGCGGCACGGCATTGGCGACATCGGAGATCTTCAGCACCGGGATGACGGGCTGGCCGTTGAGGAGCGACAGAAGTTTTTCGGTCTTGCTGGGCATGTGTCTCTCCGTGGCGTGGGACAATTCAACCGATTAGCAGAAGGCCGTTTTCCTGTCCACGAAACCGGCCGTGTCGCGATGTCACGCGTCGCCCATACTCGCCAAGCCCAAGTTGACAAGGGTGGCTGCCGGCTCGATGGTGCCGACAGCTTTGGTCCCGGTGGCTTTTCAGGATAGGAATTTTTTCTTGACTCCCTGATCTCAGCTATGGTACAAATTCACCCATGGTGCAGATTTGCGCCAGTGACCCGCCGAACAGGATGCCTGCTTTGCCTTGAATCGGCTTGCTCGAGCGTCTAGTGGCTTCGGCGATGACATCACTTCCACTCCTTCGCGTCGCCGCGCTCTACCGGTTTGCCCGGCTCGACGCTTTCGAAGAACTGCGCGCGCCGCTCGCCGCATTCTGCTGCGGGCGCGGCATAAAGGGCACGCTGCTGCTGGCGCATGAAGGCATCAACGGCACCGTCGCCGGCAGCGAGACGGCAATTGCCGAACTGATCGCGTATCTCGAAGCCATCGAAGGGCTTGCCGGACTCGAGGTCAAGTACAGCGCGGCCGCGGACATGCCGTTCCATCGCATGAAGGTGCGGCTGAAGCGCGAGATCGTCACCATGGGTGTCGATGACATCGATCCTTCGAAAAGTGCCGGCACCTACGTCGCGCCGGCCGACTGGAACGCTCTGATTTCGCAGCCCGGCACTGTCATCATCGACACGCGCAACGCCTATGAGGTGTCGATCGGCACGTTCAAGGGTGCGATCGACCCGGCCACCGCAAGCTTTCGCGAGTTCCCGGCCTGGGTGGAAACGCACCGGGCGGAGCTCGAAGGCCGCAAGGTTGCGATGTTCTGCACCGGCGGCATACGCTGCGAAAAGGCAACCGCCTATGTCAAATCGCTCGGCTTCGAGGATGTCTTCCATCTCAAGGGCGGTATCCTCAAATACCTCGAGGAGGTTCCGGCCGAACAGAGCCTCTGGCAAGGCGAGTGCTTCGTCTTCGACGAGCGGGTTTCGGTGTCGCACGGCCTTGCCGAGGGCGACGCGGAACTGTGCCGCGCCTGCCGCCACCCGCTGACGCCGGGCGAGCTGACGTCGCCCAAATTCGCTGCCGGTATTTCGTGCCCGCATTGCTTCGATGCGCGTTCGGACGAGGACCGCCAGCGTTATGCCGAGCGCCAGCGCCAGGTCGAGCTTGCGCAGGCGCGGGGCAGGGGGCCGCATAT
>NZ_RZRR01001391.1:0-865 GCF_003998555.1 Mesorhizobium sp. M7A.F.Ca.CA.002.09.1.1
CACCAATCGCATTCCGGGTGGTTCTTCCTCAGGCGCCGGCGTTTCCGTCGGCGAGCGCACGAGCGAAATATCGATCGGTTCCGACACCGGCGGTTCGATACGCATTCCGGCTTCACTCAAAGGTGTCGTCGGCTTCAAGCCGACGGCGCGACGTGTGCCGCTCGCCGGCGCGTTCCCACTGTCGGCCACGCTGGACTCGATCGGTCCGCTTGCCCGAACCGTCGCCCAGTGTGCCGCCGCCGACGCCGTGATGGCCGGTGAGGTGCCGACCGCGCTGACGCCGATTGCCCTGGCAGGGCTTCGCATAGGCATTCCGCGCGGCGTCCTTTTCGAAGAGACGGAAGACGAGGTGGCGACCGCGTTCGACCGCTGCCTTGGCAAGATCGAGCAGACGGGCGCGCGGATCGAGGATCTGTCGATCGACGATCTGCTTGCCGATTTGCGCGCGGCCACCAAGCGTGGTTCGATCGCCGCGATGGAAGGGGCCGAAGTGCATGCCGACTGGCTGGCGACAGGAGCTTCGGTACCGGTCGACCCGCATGTCAGCGGACCTTTGTCGCGGGCAGCCATGCTGCCGACGCCTGTCTACATCCGGGCAATGCGCCGTCGTACAGCGCTCGCCGCCGCCATGGACGAGCGGCTGTCCTCGGTCGATGTGCTGGCCTTGCCGACCACACCGGTGACGGCGCCGACTATCGTCTCGATGTCTGACGACGCCGGGTTGCGTGACCGCACCGAAGGCCTGCTGCTGCGCAACACGCAGGTTGCCAACCAGTTCGATCTCTGCGCGATCTCGCTGCCGATGCCGAGCACTCAGCTGCCCGCCGGCTTGATGCTGGTGGCGCGCAACGGCCATGACCAACGC
>NZ_RZRR01001392.1:0-864 GCF_003998555.1 Mesorhizobium sp. M7A.F.Ca.CA.002.09.1.1
GCGCCGAACGCGCCCATCAGGCCGGCGACGAGCAGGGCGGCGATGGTTCCCGCGCCGGCCGTTATCCAGGCTTGAAATTTTGAGCGGGCAGTCTTGAACATTCCAAACTATGCACGTCGAACGGTCAGCCACCCCTGCGCAGTCTAGAAAGAAAAAATGGCTGATGGAACCCGCAAATGGCTGGTCCAGTCCTCACACCGCTTCCCTTGCCCAGAGCCTGTGGCCATGGCGGCGGAAATAGCGCGCCACCAGGCGCTGCTGCTTGGCCCTGATCAGGTCGGGCAGGCGCCGCTCCTGGCGCCAGCGCGGTATGTTGCGCCAGCAGGCTATGAAGCGGGCGGCGTCCTCGATTACCTCCTGCGCCGAGAGTGCCGGACCGATAGCGGCCAGGAACAGCGCCTCCGACGGTTTCAACTCGTCGATCACCGCCTTGCGCCTGACGTGATCCTGACGGGCGTGGGCGATGCCGCTGCGACGGATTGCTTCGAAGGCTTCAAGCAAGGCCAGGCTGTCGCCGGCGTAGCCGCAGGAACGGGCAAAATCGGCGGCAAAAGCGTCCATTATCGCTCCCGGGTCTGATGCAGTGGGCAGGTTCGTACCCGACTCACATTTTCATACATTTATGAAAGCATAACTCAAATTATGCTAGAAGAAAAACTTCTGGGAAAGTTTGAAAACTGCGACTCGACTCCCGGCGTAAAACACAGGAATATGCGAACAAATCAGGAACAAAGACGAGGCAGGGGCGATGGCATTGCCGGGCAAGGAACCAACGATCGCGCATGTCGCCTCGATCTCGGTCGAGTGCGCCGATTGTGGCCGCAACAGGTGGTGGCGACCCGATCAGCTGAAGCGGTTCGGGGT
>NZ_RZRR01001393.1:0-861 GCF_003998555.1 Mesorhizobium sp. M7A.F.Ca.CA.002.09.1.1
AGCGCGGCGGTGGCCGAGCCGGCCGGGCCAGTGCCGACGATCAGCACGTCGGTTTCGATATCCGCCATCAAATTCCTCCCTCGATCTTCGGACCGGTCAGCCTGCGGCGGACCGGAAACAGGTGCAGGCCATTGCGGGACGCGATCAGGCCCCAGAGCCCCTTTGGCGCAAAAAGCATCACGACAACGGCGATGAGGCCGAGCGTCATCAAGTACCAACTGCCGTAGTCGGCCAGCGCCGAGCGCAGCGCAAAGAAGACCAGCACACCGAGGATCGGCCCCTCGATGGTGCCGATGCCGCCGATGACGACAATAAAGATGACGTTGGCGGTCCAGTCGGTGACGGCAAAGGCCGCGCTCGGCGAGATGCGGGCCGTCTGCAGGAAAATCAGCGCGCCGGTCAGCCCGGTGGCAGCCGCGGCGATCAGAAAGACCGCCCATCTGAGCCGGGCGGTATCGACGCCCACCGATTGCGCCGCGTCGACATTGTCGCGCACGGCCGCCAGCGCCAGCCCGAGGCGGCTGCGCAGCAGCCAGTAGATGCCGCCCGTCACGGCCACGACCAGCGCCAAAGCCAGCCAGTAGGCCATGACATCGCGTGCCGCGGCCTCGCGGACGCCGAACAGCGCCCGGACCGCATCGGTGCCCAGGATGCTGCTCGTCGCCTCGCGCGGCAGCGACGTGCCGGTGCCGCCGCCAAGTGCCTTCCACTGCGCAACCAGCAGGCGCGTCACTTCGGCGATCACCCAGGTGCCGATGGCGAAATACGCGCCCTGCAAGCGGAACGCGAAAAAGGCCGTCGGAACCGCCAGCACCAGTGCCGCAAGGGCGCCCAGCGGGATCGCCAGGACCGGATTCCAGC
>NZ_RZRR01001394.1:0-860 GCF_003998555.1 Mesorhizobium sp. M7A.F.Ca.CA.002.09.1.1
GTCGTCAAGAACGGCGAGCAGCCCGCCCTGATTGCCCAAGGAGAAACACTACGCGAAGTCCCGGCGATCCATGTCCCCGCCCCCGCCGATACGACCGGCGCCGGCGATTCGTTCAACGGCGGCTATCTTGCGGCTCGTCTTGCCGGCCACGACCCGCAGGAAGCCGCGCGCCGTGCGCATCGTGTCGCCGCCGCCGTGGTGCAAGTGCGCGGCGCGCTGGCGCCGTTCGAGACGCTGCGGGCGGCTTTCGAAGGCTAAGGTCGGAAAAACTAGGGCAGGCGGAACCTGTATTCCGTGACGTGGTGGTAGATCGCGCCCGGCCACAGCGTTGCTTGCGGGAAATAAGGCCGGTTCGGCGCGTCCGGCCAAATCTGCGGCTCCAGGCAGAAGCCGCAAAAGGCCTTGTAGTTCCGCCCTTCCAGCCCGGTGCGCGGCGTCACATACTGGCCGGTATAGAGCTGGACGCCGGGCTCGGTGGTCCAGACCTCCATCTCGACACCGGAACTGGCGCCTTGCGTCCATGCCGCCTGCTTGAGCGGCCCGCGTGCCGAAGCAAGGCAGAAATTCTGGTCGTAGGGCAGTTGATCACCCTCGGTTTCCATGCGCAGCGGCCGCGCCTGGCGGAAATCGAATGGCGTGCCGTCAACCGGCTTGACCACGCCTGTGGGGATCATGTCGCCATCGACCGGCAGGTAGGCGCCGGCATTCAGCATCATCCTGTGGTCGAGAATGTCGCCTGCGCCGCCATCATCCAGGTTGAAATAGGAATGCTGGGTGAGATTGCACAGCGTCGGCTCCTCGCAGGTGGCGGTCAGCTCGACGCTGAGCGTGCCGGGGATCTTCAGCCGGTAGGTGCAGGT
>NZ_RZRR01001395.1:0-859 GCF_003998555.1 Mesorhizobium sp. M7A.F.Ca.CA.002.09.1.1
CACTATGGTCGATGAAGTCAAGGTTTCGGACGTGGACTTCAAACGCGGGCTGGGCAATTACCAGCATATGCGCCGCATAGTGCTTGCCGTTCTCGTGGTCGTGCTGTTTGCAGCATTGCTATTTGGCCAATCGACGTTTCCGCCCGACACAGCCGTGCACGAGACGATCGAAATGTTCGGCGTGCTGCTGATTTTCCTCGGCATCGTGGGCCGCCTTTGGGCGACACTCTACATAGGCGGGCGCAAATCGTCCGAGGTGGTGACTGGCGGGCCTTACTCGATCACCCGCAACCCGCTCTATGTGTTCTCGACCGTAGCCGCAGCCGGTGTCGGCGCGCAGATCGGTTCGTTCTCCGGTATCATCCTCTTCGGGCTTTTGTGCGCGGGGGCGTTCCATATCGTCATCCTGCGCGAGGAGAAGTTCCTCAAGGAAGCGCTCGGCGCGCCGTATCAGGCCTATCTGGCGCGGGTGCCGCGCTTCTTCCCGAAACTGTCGCTCTACCAGGAGGGCGATACCGGAAACTTCAAGCCGCGCCTGCTGTTGACCACGCTGCTCGACGGCCTGGTGTTTCTGATCGCGCTGCCGGCCTTCGAATTGATCGACGGCGCCCAGCTGTCAGGCATGTTGCCGGTCTGGTTCACGCTGCCCTGACGAGGACACAGCGCCGCATCTCCACAGGTGTTGCGCGCGGGCCGTCTTTGACGTATAGCACCGCCGTTCAAGAAAACCGCCCGGCAGGGCATGCCGTGGCGGTTTCATTTGCTTTTCGGGCTTTGGTCGGCCTGAAGCGAACAAGAAGCGCGATAGTGCGCCAACAATACGGAGTAGCAAAATGCCCAAGATGAAGACCAAATCGGC
>NZ_RZRR01001396.1:0-859 GCF_003998555.1 Mesorhizobium sp. M7A.F.Ca.CA.002.09.1.1
GATCTGGACCGATCTGCTAGGCTTTGCCGGCGTCGAAGTGCACCGGCGCATCCTCGGTCTCGCTCACAATGCCGATTTCGAGACCATTGCCGACGAGGATCTGCGCGCCAGTTGTGAAGCAAAGGCGCTGAAATTCGGCCGCCACCTCGCCGTCAACCGGCGCCAGATCCACAGCATCGACGAGGTCAACCAACTGGCCGCGCTGATCGAACAGGAGAGCAGCATTTGAACGTCGGCGACCGCCACTATCGCACCATCTGGCTGAGCGACGATGGCCGTTCGGTCGATATCATCGACCAGCGCTGGCTGCCGCATGATTTCCGCATCGAGAGGATCGGCACGGTTGCCGGCATCGCCACCGCCATCCGCGACATGTGGGTGCGCGGCGCGCCGCTGATCGGCGTCACCGCTGCCTATGGCGTCGCCATGCAGATGGCCGACGATGCGTCGGATGCAGCGCTCGACGCCGTGTGGGAGACCCTGCACGAGACGCGGCCGACCGCGATCAATCTGCGCTGGGCGCTGGACGAAATGCGGCGCTTCCTGCGGCCTTTGCCTACCGAACAACGCGCTGCAGCCGCCTATCGGCGGGCCAGTGAGATCGCCGACGAAGATGTCGGCCTCAACCGCGCCATCGGCGAGAACGGTCTCACCATCATCAAGGCGATCGCGGCGCGCAAGCAGAAGGGCGAGCCGGTCAACATCCTGACCCATTGCAATGCCGGCTGGCTGGCGACGGTCGATTACGGCACGGCGACCGCGCCGATCTACCTGGCCACAGAAGCCGGCATTCCGGTCCATGTCTATGTCGACGAGACGCGGCCGCGCAACCAGGGCGCCCAGCTGACCGCCTGGGAGA
>NZ_RZRR01001397.1:0-850 GCF_003998555.1 Mesorhizobium sp. M7A.F.Ca.CA.002.09.1.1
GTCCCGGCATGATCAAGGTCGAGGTCGGCGCGCTGCCGGCCGCCGAGATCGGCCAGGTCGTGGTCAAGCTGAAGACATCAGGCTATCAGGTCGGTTTCCAGGCCGAGGACATCTGGGCCTTCGTGTGAAGGAAGATAGAGCAGACGACCCCCTCCATTGCTACAAAGACGTGGCCTAGTCCTCTCTGAACGCACGACTGATCTGATCGGAAAGCGGCTTCACGAAATATGAAAACGCAGACCGTTCGTGGGTCTTGATAAAGGCCTCAACGGGCATTCCCGGAAGAACAATGAGTCCGTCTAGCCGCGCCAGTTCTTCGGGCGCTACCACGAAGCGCACCTGATAGTAGGAAGATCCTGAGCGCTCGTTAGTCGTCAGGTCAGCTGCAATACGGACAACCGTCCCATTGAGTTCTGGCGTGGTACGCTGATTGAATGCCGAGAGGCGTAGCACTGCCTTCTGCCCAAGCTCAATCTGGTCGATGTCGCGCGGTGCGATCTGGGCATCCAGCGCGAGCCCGCCGCTATCGGGAACGATCGACATAATCACATCCCCTGGCGAAATGACGCCGCCGACAGTGTGAAATGCCAGTTGGTGCACGATGCCAGCCTGTGGAGCGATGATGTCGATTCGCTTGAGTTGATCCTCGGCCGCGATCTTTCGCTCGATATATTCTCCGATCTGACCTTGCACTTCACGAAGTTCGGCGCTCACTTCAGTTTTCAGGTCGGAGTCGATCTGCAGGATCTGCAGTCTAGCTTCCGATATTCGGCCTGCTGCTTGAGCCTGGCCGGCCATCGCCTCGCCTCGATCACCGCCGAGGGTCGCCGCCTCTCGCTCCAGGTCCTGT
>NZ_RZRR01001398.1:0-848 GCF_003998555.1 Mesorhizobium sp. M7A.F.Ca.CA.002.09.1.1
CGCCAACGAGGTTCGGGTGCGTGTCATCGGCGTCATCGAGAACCAGGCGCCGACGCGCGCGCTGGAGGCCGATCTGCCGGTCGAGGACGGGCTGGTCGCAATGGACCGCCGCAACGACATCTGCCAGATCGCGCTGGTCGAGCGTCACAGGGGCACGGGCGGCGTCAGCAACGCCTTCGTTTCGGGCTTCGGCTATATGGGCGACTGCGCCATGGCGTCCAGCGTGGCGCATGACGCCCACCACATCATCTGCGTCGGCACCAACAAGCAGGACATGGCGCTGGCGGTAAACCGTCTGGGCGCGGTCGGTGGCGGCGTCGTGCTGTTCTCCAAGGGCAAGGAACTGGCGCTGGTCGAAATGCCGATCGCAGGCCTGATGTCGGACGAACGGGCGGAAATCGTCGCCGCCAAGGCCGAGAAGCTCACCGAGGCGATGCGCAAGATGGGCTGTTCATTGAACAACGCCTACATGCAGCACTCGCTGCTGGCGCTGGTCGTCATTCCGGAGCTCAGGATCTCCGATGTCGGCCTGATCGATGTGACGACATTCCAGAAGGTCGATCTGTTCGTCTAGGATTGTTGATATTCAGGCCATGCCGACCTGTAAGTAGCGATTTTCTGCGCTTCCGGTGCTCACGTACTTAAGTACGCTCCGCTCCGGTTCTCGAAAACCACCACTTTCGGCTCGGCCTGACCCGAATCTCAACAATCCTAGGGCCAATGCCGCCCGCTGGCTCACCCGCCGGTGGCGATGGTCAGCACCTTGAACGGCGTGGTGATGACGATCTCGGCGACCGAGCCGACGGCCTTGCCGAGGCCCTGGCCGAGATTGTTGAGCTGTGTCGGGT
>NZ_RZRR01001399.1:0-845 GCF_003998555.1 Mesorhizobium sp. M7A.F.Ca.CA.002.09.1.1
GTTAGGACGACTGGAACAGAAGCCTGCCGGCGAATCCGCCTTGGCCGGCTTCCTATTTTTATGGCTTGGATAGGTGGCCGGGTTCCTAGAGCAATTCCAGGAAAAGTGTGAAACGGTTTTCCGTCCGGAATTGCGTAAAAAAACAAGGAGTTAGAGCGGGTCGCCGTTTCCGTGAAACGGTGAACTGCTCTTGGGGAGTGAGCCATGAACTACACCAGGATGGGGATCGAGAAAGAGGCACCGGAAGAATACGGCTACGACCGTATCCGCTTTAATCTTTCCGAAAGCTCGATCGCCGACCAGAAGCTCTCCGACATCGGCCTGTCGCTGCCCGATCTCACGCTTTTCTATGGCGAGCATCGCGGCGACAAGCAGTTGCGTGCACTGATATCGGCGCAGGATGCCGGCATTTCGCCGGATGATGTGCTGGTCACCGCCGGTGCCGCCGGCGCACTGTTCATCATCTCGACCTCGCTTTTGTCGGCCAACGACCATCTCGTCGTCATCCGGCCCAACTACGCCACCAACATCGAAACCCCAAGGGCGATCGGCTGCGCCATCAGCTTTGTCGACCTGGCATTCGAGGAAGGCTTCGCCATCGACGTCGAACGCGTCAAGGCCGCGATTCGGCCGGACACGAAGCTGATCAGCGTCACCTGCCCGCACAACCCGACCGGCACGATGATGAGCCGAGCCGAGCTCGATGCGCTGGTGGCGCTTGCCGAGGCTCGCGGCTGCCATCTGCTGGTCGACGAGACCTATCGCGACCTCTCCTACGGCAGGCGGCTGCCGACGGCTGCCTCACTGAGCCCAAAGGCGATCAGCGTCTCGTCATTGTCCAAGGC
>NZ_RZRR01001400.1:0-844 GCF_003998555.1 Mesorhizobium sp. M7A.F.Ca.CA.002.09.1.1
CTCACTGAGTATGTGAACCTGTTGCGGCTGAGCTATGCGCAGGCGCTTTTGATGCATCAGGACGCCAATGTGCTGCGTGTCGCCATGGATTCGGGTTTCGGCTCGCTCAGCGCCTTCAACAAGTCGTTCCGCAAGCTCGCCGGCATGTCGCCTTCCGATTTTCGGCGCGGCGTGACCGGCGCCAGATAGGCGATGGCGACTTGCGGGCGCCCAGTGCCGCGAGCATTGCTGCGCCTCGACCGCCGGCTAAAAGACATGTCACGGCGTTTCAGCCTGCAATAACGACGCCGACCAGGGTGAAGAAGGCCAGATAGTGCCATGCCGTGCGCGATTCCGGCCCGCAAGCGGCATGGAAACCCGGGCGCCGCACGGCATCGCTTTTCCTGCCTGAAATCGCCACCTAGGCGCTGGACAGGCCGAATTCCCGTGCTATAACCCACGCGCTTTCAAGGGGCGCCCCACGGCGCCTCGATGAATTCCGGCCTGCGAGTTTTCGTTTGCCGGAACAGGCCCAGATAGCTCAGTTGGTAGAGCAGCGGACTGAAAATCCGCGTGTCGGTGGTTCGAATCCGCCTCTGGGCACCATCCCCTCCTGGTCCGTTCTGGGCACCCCCCGTCGCGTCGCCGCCTGCATCGCCAAGTGGAATCACTTTGCGCACATTGGCCCGCCGGCGGATTTAATTTGCTTGGCCACCCCTCAACCCTGGGGCAAACTGCCCGTTGGGGCTGCAGGAGGTGAAATGAGAGCACGCGCAGCAACGCTTGGGGATCTGGAGGATGTCTTTCGCGGTCTGTCCAAGCGAATGTCGGACGAATACGTCGCTGCCGGCAAGGACAGCAAGAT
>NZ_RZRR01000139.1:0-8644 GCF_003998555.1 Mesorhizobium sp. M7A.F.Ca.CA.002.09.1.1
GTCTCGGACCGCACCCGCCTGGTCGCCTGCACGGTCACGGCGCACTCGATCGGCTCGATCGTCGATGTCGCTGCGGTGGCTGGGATCGCGCATGCGGCCGGCGCCGAAGTGTTCCTCGACTGCGTGCATTACGGGCCGCATGGACTGATCGACGTGCAGGCCTGGGATTGCGACTATCTCGTCTGCTCCGGCTACAAGAATTTCTCGCCGCATATGGGCTTCCTGTGGGGCCGTTTCGAAACGCTGAAGCGGCTGCCGACCTTTCGCGAGGACTTCATCCCCGACGAGCCGCCCTACAAGGTCGAGGCCGGCACCTTCATCTACGAGAACGTTTCCGGCATGGATGCGGCGGTGCAGTATCTGGAACTGATCGGCCGCAATCTGGCGCCGTCCAACAACCGCTCCCGACGCGAAAACATCGTTGCCGGCATGGGCGCCATCCGCGACTACGAGCTGGTGCTGGCGCGCGAGATGCTGGCCGTGCTGAAGGATTGCGGGGCAACCATCTACGGCGTTGCCGACGAGGCGCGCATCCATGAGCGCGTGCCGACCTTCTGCTTCAACATCGGCAAACTATCGCCGCAGCGGGTCGTCGAGGAAATGGCCGAGATGCAGATCGGCATCCGCGACGGCCACATGTACGCGCCACGGCTGATGAAGCGTCTCAACCTCTCGATGGACAGCGGCGCCATCCGCGCCTCGTTGGTCCACTACAACACGGTCGAGGAAGTCCGGCGCTTCGGCGAAGCTCTGCGTGCGATTGTCGCGAAGTTGTCCCGAGCTGCGGCCTTCGGGCCGGTCGAGTAGTAGGCTGCGGCTACATTGGGGGTCGTAATCCTGGGGTCTGCGCGACGCTTCGCCCTAGGCCCTGTACTGATAAATGAAAAAGGACTGCGATAGGTGGAAAACTGCCCTCCCAGCATGCAAGATGGCTGATGGCCAATTTATCGTTCCAGCACTTGAACACCGATTGGAATGCCGAGCCCAATGCTCCTGACATAGAGCTGGTAGTCGAAGGCAACAGCGTCCGCCTTTCCTTTCGTCTTAACCCGTGGGCCTACAGTGCCGAGCCTGGAGAAATTGCGACGCTACGATTCCTCGGCTGCAGTCGTTTTCGTTGGGACGCGACGAACGATCATGCATGGTTTGCAGGAAAAGGGCTTTACGGCGGTCAGGCTCCGAAATGGGGCGAGTTCTACGAGGTTATGGGCGACACTCGGGTCGTCGAGGATGACGATTGGGATGTCTTGTCGGCGGATTTGCCGACCTCCCGTCAATTCCTGTTCTACTTCCGTGACGACACAATTGAGATCGTGGCTCAAGATTGGTTGCTGACACGGGAAACACCACTGGCCGCTGAGGACCCCTCCGGCTGAGACTTTCATACTGCGGCGGAATCTGATTCAGACTCCGCAATAATATGAAGGTCCCGGTCGAAAAACGACTCCATTGCGGATCTACACCCAAGGATATATGCTGTCGCAGCGCGCCTAGGCATCCCGCTTCACCATCGCGCATGTTCCATGAAAGTAAAGAATAGATTCGACTCGCTCATGCACGCGGTCTGTGCTGGTCATGGGTATTGCGGAGGAATGCACGGCGACAAATTCATGCATGTCACCGATTTTATCCCTCAATCCGGTGATGTCACAGCGGACCAATTCGTGGAATGGGTCTTTCTAGCTGAAATTGAGAACAAGAGTGAGCGAATGTCCCCCAGATGGGATCGGCATCGCCAAAGGATACGAAGCTATTTTGTTGAGTACATGGGATCAGACGTCATCGATGCCAGCCAATTAAAATGGGGTGTAGAGGGCTAAGCCAGCCCCTTTGCCCTGCTTCCCAATCATCGCGGTCATACTGCATTTATGAGTTCACGACCTAGGATGACGAAAAGCCTCAGGCGGCCTTCTTCTTCGCCAGCCTCGCTTTGATCGACGCGACGTCGGCGCGCGGCGTCGCGGCGAACAGCGTCCTGGTGTAGCTGTGCTTGGGGTCGGCGAAGACCTCGTCGCGCGAGCCGTATTCCACCGCTTCGCCGAAATACATCACCATCACATCGTCGGCGATGTAGCGTACCACGGACAGATCGTGGCTGATGAAGACGTAGGTCAGCTGGAACTCGTCCTGCAGGTCGGCGAGCAGGTTGAGCACCTGCGCCTGCACCGACAGATCGAGCGCCGAGACCGGCTCGTCCAGCACCAGCAGGCTCGGATTGAGCATCAGCGCGCGGGCAATGGCGATGCGCTGGCGCTGGCCGCCGGAGAACATATGCGGATAGCGATTGTAATGTTCGTGACCGAGCCCGACCTTCTTCAGCATCTTCATCGCCAGGTCGCGCCGCTCGGCCGCCGGCTTGTCGGTGTTGATCAAAAGCGGCTCGCCCAGCACGTCGCCGATCTTCTGGCGCGGATTGAGCGATCCGTAGGGGTTCTGGAAGACGATCTGCACCTTGCGGCGCATCTCCTTGGTCAATCCGCCCTTGGCGATGTCGACCTTGTTGCCGTCGATGAACAATTCGCCCGATGTCGCCGGATCGATCAGCGTGATGATGCGGGCAAGCGTTGACTTGCCGCAGCCGCTTTCGCCGACAATGGCCAGCGTCTTGCCCTTGTCGACCTTGAACGAGACGCCCTTGACCGCGTGCACGGTGCGCGGCCCGGTGAACAGGCCGCCGCCGATGTGGTAGTCGCGGACGATGTTCTTGCCTTCGAGAACCGTGGTGCTCATCAGGTGGCTCCCGCAGCAGAAGGCGCCGGCTCGAACATCATGTCGGAAACGGTCGGCAGCCGGTCGCCGACGGCGTTTTCCGGCAAGGCCGACAACAGCGCCCGCGTGTAATTGCTCTTTGGCGATTCAAACAGCGACAGCACGTCGGCCTCTTCCATCTTGCGGCCCTTGTACTGGACGATGACGCGGTCAGCGGTCTCGGCCACCACGCCCATATTGTGGGTGATCATGATCAGGCCCATGCCGTATTTGGCCTGCAGCGAAACCAGCAGATCGAGGATCTGCTTCTGGATGGTGACGTCGAGCGCCGTGGTCGGCTCGTCGGCGATCAGCAGTTTCGGATTGCAGGCAATGGCGATGGCGATCATGACGCGCTGGCACTGGCCGCCGGACATCTGGTGCGGGAAGGAACTCAGCCGCTCTTCAGGGTCGGCGATGCCGACCAGCTTCATCAGTTCGATGGCACGCGCCCGGCGCTGGGCGCGGTCCATGCCCATGTGGAAGCGCAGCACCTCCTCGATCTGGAACCCGACGGTGAAGCACGGGTTGAGGCTGGCGATCGGCTCCTGGAAGATCATCGAGATGTCCTTGCCGACGATCTTGCGGCGTTCGGACGGGCTGAGCTTCAGCAGATCGACGCCGTCGAAGGCCATGCGGTCGGCCTTGACGGTTGCCGTGTTGGGCAACAGCCCCATCACCGCCAGCATCGACACCGACTTGCCGGAGCCGGACTCGCCGACGATCGCCAGCACTTCGCGCGGCTCGATCGACAGGTCGATACCTTGCACGGCCATGAACGGTCCGGCCGCGGTGTCGAAGGAAACGGTGAGGTTCTTGATCTCGAGCAGAGGCATGCTCAGGACCTCTTCAGCTTGGGGTCGAGCGCGTCGCGCAGACCGTCGCCGATCAGGTTGATGGCAAAGACGGTGATCAGGATGGCGAGGCCAGGGAAGGTCACCACCCACCAGGCGCGCAGGATGAACTCGCGCGCTTCGGCCAGCATGGTGCCCCATTCCGGCGTCGGCGGCTGCGCGCCCATGCCGAGGAAGCCAAGGGCCGCCGCCTCGAGGATGGCGTTGGAGAAGGACAGCGTCGCCTGCACGATCAACGGCGCGATGCAGTTTGGCAGGATGGTGACCAGCATCAGCCTGAGATGGCTGGCGCCGGCGACCTTGGCCGAGACGACATATTCGCGGGTCTTTTCGGCCATCACGGCGGCGCGGGTGAGCCGGGCGAAATGCGGCTGCAGCACGAAGGCGATGGCGATCATGGCGTTGACGAGGCCGGGGCCAAGCACCGCGACCAGCACCAGGGCCAAGAGCAGCGACGGGAAGGCCAGGATGATGTCCATGATGCGCATGATCAGCGTGTCGACCCAGCCGCGGCAGTAGCCGGCGAGCAGGCCGAGGATGACGCCTGAAATCAGCGCTGACGTGACAACGACGAAGCCGATGGCGAGCGAGAAGCGCGAGCCGTAGATCAGGCGCGACAGCATATCGCGGCCGACGGCGTCGGTGCCGAGCAGGAACTGCGCATTGCCGCCCTCCTGCCAGGCCGGCGGCGTCAGGAAGAAGTCGCGGAACTGATCGTCCGGCGAATGCGGCGCCAGCAGCGGCGCGAAAATGGCGATCAGGATCAGCAGCGCGAAGACGAAGAGCCCGATCACCGCGCCCTTGTTGACGGAGAAGTAATGCCAGAACTCGCCGAACATCTGCAACCTGGCGTCCTGCGGCTTGACGACGGTCGCGGCTTCGATGGTGGCGGGGCCTTCATTGCTCATGTCAGTTGGCCCGGATGCGTGGGTTGATGACGGCGTAGAGCACGTCGACGATGAGGTTCACCGACATGACGATCAGCGCGATCAAAAGCAACCCGCCCTGCACGGTGAAATAGTCGCGCTTGGAAATGGCGTCGATCATCCATTTGCCGATGCCGGGCCAGGAGAAGATGCTCTCGGTCAGGATGGCGCCGGTGAGCAGCGTGCCGACCTGCAGGCCGATGGTGGTGACGACCGGGATCAGCGCGTTGCGGAAGGCGTGCAGGCCGATGACCCTACGCGGCGCCAGGCCCTTGGCGCGCGCGGTGCGGACATAGTCCTCACCCAGCACCTCGAGCATCGCCGAGCGCGTCTGCCTCGCGATGACGGCGAGCGGAATGGTGCCGAGCACGATGGTCGGCAAGATCAGGTGCGACAGCGCCGAACGGAAGGCGCCCTTCTGGCCCGAGATCAGGGAATCGATGGTCATGAAGCCGGTCACCGGCTTGAAGAAGTAGAGGAGGTCGATGCGGCCTGAAACCGGCGTCCAGTGCAGCATGCCGGAGAACACGATGATCAGCAGCAGACCCCACCAGAAGATCGGCATGGAATAGCCGGCCAGCGCCGTGCCCATGGTCAGTTGGTCGAACCAGGAGCCGCGGCGGATGGCAGCGAAAATGCCGGCGGCCACACCCAGGATGACGGCAAAGATCATGGCGAAGATGGCGAGCTCGACCGTTGCCGGAAAGCGGACAAGGAAGTCCTTGAGCACCGGTGTCTTGGTGGAAAACGAGGTGCCGAAATCACCGCCGAGGATGTTCGTCAGATAGGTCAGATATTGTTGCCAGATCGGCAGGTCGAAACCGAACTGGTGCATGAGCGCCGTGTGGCGTTCGGGCGACAGGCCGCGTTCGCCCGCAAGCACCAGCACCGGATCACCGGGCAGGATGCGCACGAAGCCAAAGGCGAGGATGGTTATCCCGATGAAGGTCGGGATGATGAGGGCGAGCTTGCCGAGGATATAACGCAGCATGGCGGGCGAGTGGGGGCGTCACCACATGGTGGCGCCCCCGTTTCGCAACCTTATTCGGCGATATCGACGCCGTCGAAGCGGTGGATACCGAGCGGATCCATCGCAAAGCCGGTGACGGTCTTCTGCATCGGCATGAACACCTTGGAGTGAGCGAGCGTCGCCCAGGGTGCCTGTTCCTTGAAGATGACCTGTGCCTGTTCATAGAGCTTGGTGCGCTCGGCCTGATCCGAAACGGTCTTGGCCTTGTTGATGAGCGCATCGAAGTCCTTGTTGCACCATTCCGCGCGGTTGTTCGAACCGACGGAAGCGCAGCTCAGGAGCACGCCGAGGAAGTTGTCCGGATCGCCATTGTCGCCGGTCCAGCCGACGATGACGGCGCCGTCGTGATCGACCGCGGAAGCGCGCTTGAGGTATTCACCCCAATCGTAGCTGACGATCTCGACGGTGACGCCGACCTTGGCGAAGTCCGCCTGGATCAATTCGGCGGTGCGGCGCGCGTTCGGCATGTAGGGGCGCGACACCGGCATGGCCCAGACGTTCATCTTGAGGTCCTTGACGCCGGCCTCTTCAAGCAGCTTCTTGGCTGCATCCGGATCGTACGGATCGTCCTTCACTTCCTTGTTGTAGGACCACATGGTCGGCGGGATCGGGTTGACCGCCACCTGGCCGGCACCCTGGAAGACCGCGTCGATGATGGCCTTCTTGTTGATGGCCATGTTGAGCGCCTTGCGCACGCGCACGTCGTCGAACGGCTTCTGCTGGGTGTTGTACATCAGCGCGCCGACATTGAGGCCTTCCTGCTCCTCGACCTTCAGGTTCGCATCGGCCTGCAGGCCGGCGATGTCGGCCGGTGCCGGGTACGACATGATGTTGCATTCGCCGGCCTTGAGCTTCTGTGCGCGCACGGCCGGATCGGTGGTGATGGCGAAGACCAGATCGTCGATCTTCTGCTTGCCGCCCCAATAGTCCGGGTTGGCCTTGTAGCGGATGGCGGCGTCGGTCTGGTAGTCGACGAAGATGAACGGGCCGGTGCCGATCGGCTTCTGGTTGAACAGCTCAGGCGTCTTGTCGGCCTGCAGCTTGTCGGCATATTCCTTGGAGACGACGGAGGCAAAATCCATGCCCAGCGTCGGAATGAAGGTGATCGCCGGCTCCTTGAGGGTGAACTTCACCGTCAGGTCATCGACCTTCTCGACCTTGGTGATGTTGTCGCCGAACTGGTCATTGTAATACTGGTAGGCAATGCCCGGAATGTACTGGAACCAGGGACCGTTCTTGTCGACCTGACGTTCGAACGAGAACACCACGTCGTCGGCGTTGAAGTCGCGCGTCGGGGTGAAATAGTCGGTGGCGGCGAACTTGACGCCCTTGCGCAGCTTGAAGACATATTCCTTGCCATCGTCGGAGATCGTCCAGCTTTCGGCCAGGCCCGGCGAGGTCGTCGTCTTGCCGTGATCGAATTCGACGAGGCGGTTGAAGACGGTGCGCGAGGACGCGTCGAACGTCTGGCCTGCGGTATACGGCGCCGGATCGAAACCTTCCGGCGAAGCTTCCGCGCAGTAGACCAGAGTTTTCGCATTGGCCATGCCGCCCAGGACGCTTGCAGCCAGCAACGCGGCTGCAAAAGTCAGCTTCTTATTCATTGAGCACTCCCTGATGTTCTTCCAAGCCCCTCTATCAGGCTCGCGAAGCGCGCATATAAGCACCGTTTTTCCGGCTTTGGAACACCCCGTTTGCTTACCCCGCGGGAAGCAGGAAAAAAATCCGCAACTTTGCCAAATTGCAGAAAAAATTAGCCGTTTCTTCCGTTCACGAGATTATTAACAGCCGAATTTTTTTATTGATCGCCAGGCTGACGATATAAATGTTCCCGGCGCTTCCGAGCGGCCGTGGGATGCGTCAGGACACCGCCTGGAGCGCTGGCGGCGGCAAAGACTTTCGACGGCAAATCTTTCGCCGCGTTGCCGCAAGGGCAAGACTTGCACGCTCACCAAGGGAGGCAATACATAGGGTGTAGCGGCCGCAGCGGAGGACGCCCTTGCCAATTCAGGGGCGAGTGCGGCACGGATGAACAAGACTTGTCCAGGGAGGAACGGTTGGCAAAAGCATCAAGGACGACGGCGCCGGTGAAAGCGGGAGCCAAGGCGCCGTCGAAAGCAGCCGGTACTGCCAAGCCGAAAGCACCCGTTGCCAAAGCCGCCAAGCCGAAGGCGGCCGCGGCACCTGTAAGGGCAAGCACAAAGCCGGCGGTGAAAGCCCCGGCCAAGGCTGCGGCCGGAAAGACGGCGCCGGGGCGTAAAGCGGGTGCGGCAAAGCCCGCTGCCAGGCCGGCCTCGAAGGCCGCGGCAGCGGTGAAGGCCCCACCGGCGGCAAAGCCGGCCGACGCCACCGCCAACCGATTGCCGAAAGCGCTGACGGCGCTGGCCGCCGGCTTGCCGGAAAAGCCGTGGCTCAAGAGCTATCCGAAAAACGTGCAGGCGGAGATCGGCGCCCTGCCCTACAGCTCGATCGGCGATTTCCTCGTCGCCGCCTGCAAGCAGTTTTCCGCGCAGCCGGCCTTCACCTGCATGGACAAGTCCATCAGCTACACCGATGTCGAGCGGCTGTCGGCGGCCTTCGGCGCCTACCTGCAATCGAAGGGCCTGCAGAAAGGCGCGCGCGTCGCGCTGATGATGCCCAACGTGCTGCAATATCCGGTGGCGATGATGGCGATCTTGCGAGCGGGTTATGTGGTGGTGAACATCAATCCGCTCTACACGCCGCGCGAGCTCGAACACCAGCTGAAGGATTCCGGGGCGCAAGCCATCGTCATCCTGGAGAACTTCGCCAACACCTTGCAGGCGGTGATCGCCAGGACCGCGGTCAAGCATGTGGTGGTCGCCGCGATGGGCGACATGCTTGGCGGGCTGAAGGGCACAATCGTCAATTTCGTCGTGCGCCGCGTGAAGAAGATGGTGCCGGCATGGTCGCTGCCCGGCCATGTCAAGTTCAATGCCGCCATGAAGGCCGGCGCCGGTATGGGCTTCAGGCCGGCCAAGGTGGCAGCCGACGATGTCGCCTTCCTGCAATATACGGGCGGCACCACGGGCGTCTCGAAGGGCGCCACGCTGCTGCACAGCAACGTG
>NZ_RZRR01000013.1:0-18960 GCF_003998555.1 Mesorhizobium sp. M7A.F.Ca.CA.002.09.1.1
GCCGACGATATCGCGTCGGGCAGGCTCGTCGCCCCGTTCGACAAGCGGATCAGGCTGCCGGAACCTTATTTTTTGGCTTGGGATCGGGCCATTCTTGAGAAGCCTTTTGGTCCTGAGCTGCGAGCCTGGATTGTTTCGATTTCCAAGCGACTGGGCGCAACCTTAGCCGGATAGCCGAACACCGATCTGGAGACACAAGTTTGCATCTGCCGAGTTCGCGCGCACCAGCGTCTTAAGAGATCCAGACATTGGTCGGCGGTGTGCGGTCCCACGGATTGCTTCAGTTTGCCCTAGATATCTCGACAAAAGTCCGCTTTTTTCGCCCTTCTTGCACCGCTAGCCGTCGGGCGGCTTTGCGACCCAAAACAGCAGCGTTCGCGCCCTCAAGTCAACAGGGGTTCACTCAACTTCCCTGCTGTACGAGATCCCGGCGAACTCGGAGCCCCTGCTTGAGCAAATTCCGACGTACACGAAGTCCTGGCCCCGCCCACAATCGTAACGCCGGCTTCCTCATCAGCGTCCTGTAACCGGCGACGGGTCTCCAACGTGCCCGTGTCGTCATTGCCTGTAACAATTAGATCAAAAGTTTTCTGGCCTGCGAGAGGCGGCCTGCTGTTTTGCTCGAATCACTTGCGATGGAAGGTGCGGCGTTTCGGTGGCAGCCCCAGCGCGCTTTGAAATGGGATAATCCCTCGCAGATCGCCTTTGCAACGGGGATACCAATCTCGGATCGCGA
This sequence comes from Mesorhizobium sp. M7A.F.Ca.CA.002.09.1.1, assembly GCF_003998555.1. NCBI lineage: Bacteria > Pseudomonadati > Pseudomonadota > Alphaproteobacteria > Hyphomicrobiales > Phyllobacteriaceae > Mesorhizobium > Mesorhizobium sp. M7A.F.Ca.CA.002.09.1.1. Next base: position 737 of record NZ_RZRR01000013.1, read on the forward strand.
AAGATCGGCGAACCAGACCTGCGAACCACAAACTTCGCCGATTTCATTCAGCAGGTCGGTGACGTTGCTTTCGCCAGCGCTTTCCAGGCCGTCGGCAGGCTTGCCGATGGCGAAACGAAAGTTGCGCACGTCAGCGAAACGCTTCCAGCGGGTCATCCGACAATCGTCATCGCTCATCGTTTTATTACGGGGCCGTTCTGCCCTTTCGGCATGGGCCTGCATTGCAGCTTCGGATTGTATCAATTCCAAAAACGCGGACCGGGCGGCAGCAACCATATCGAAGCTGCACCCGAAACCCACCGCCATATGCTCGCCACTGTCTTCGCAGCTGATCGCCGCCGTCACAATGGCCGTGCGGAAGGACGAGATATCGAGAAGCCAGAGCCTGCGTCCCGTTTCTTGGCGATGCTGCTGGATGTGAGACGCCAAGCCTTGGTCATCAAGCCGCGCGATATCCAGCCGCTTTCTCAGGGAGCCTCGGTGCCACCATATCCCTGTGGCGTCTCGTTCGACGAGTTCAAGCAAGGCGCGGGTTCTTGCATCCGCCCGCGTTGTGCCAGCGGCGCAACCATTGGTGTCGACGTTCAAGCTGCAATCGCCATATGCGACGTCACCAAAGCGGCCATAGCAGAGAAACGCCGGACAAAGCGCGACCCTATCGTCATGGAAGCTGCGAACGGACGCCCATAGCTGGGGATTGTTCAGATGATCCGTTGAAGGGATACTGTCCCAGCCACGCCACATTCTGTTGAGCCGATCGCGATGTCGGATCTGTTCCAGCGAAAAGCCCAATACCTGAATCGCATCGATCCTCATTCCATCGCCTGGAGAGCCGATGCGTGCTGACGCCGTGACGTCTTCGGCTCTGCAGGCCCAGCTGGAAATCTCCGCGGCCTCTCCGAGGCAAGACAGCACGGCCGTGCCGGCATCAAAGCCTTTGCCACTTGCCGTGAATCGTTTCTCATTCCCTTCGAATGGAGCAATGTTGGACATAGCCAGGAATCCACCCGGAACATCGAACACTTCAACGCCAATGTCGTGCCGTGTCGCGAAGTGCAAAAGGGGCAGCCCATTCTCGGGCGCAGCGACAAGGGTCGCAGCCAGATTCTCCAAAACATCCAAATCATCTTCACTCGACTGGCGGTCCCAGGTCGGGTCGTCTTGGTTCACCGTCATCGGCCGGCCGTGATGCATCAGCAGAGCAAGCGTTGTCCAATGCGACCCGCGCAACAGCATGTTGGCTCTTTCAATATCTTGGCTTCTGCTGTTTACGTAGGGTAAGCGGTGGCGCCCGTTGGCGACCGAGACGATAGCCGGCGGAGTTGACAATTTCCACAGACGGTCTGGCGATTAGGCTAATCGGCGGTTTCGAGCTTCGCAAGGGCTCGGAGACGTTCTCGTTGGGCAAGCGGAAGGCCTGCGCGATTCTCGCCTATCTGTTACTGAGCGGCAGGTCACGCGAGACGCGCGGGCGACTGGCGGCATTGCTTTGGAGCGAGCAGGACGAGGAGCATGCGCGCGGATCACTGCGCCAGTGCATAAAGGATCTCCGACGCCTGGCAAGCGAGACCAGGCTTAATTACCTCGCGGTCGACAAGCTCGTCCTGGGAATCGATCCGACTGCAATCCGTTCCGACATCGATGAGCTTGAACGTGCGCTCGACGACCGCAATTATGACGGTGCGCTGCTCCTGCTGGCCAAAGCCAGGGATGGACTTTGCGCCGGGTTGGACGATTGCGATCCTGTCTTCGACAACTGGCTGAGAATGCAGTCGACGATGATAACCGACAGGCTGGTGACACGGCTCGCAGCCTGGCTGGCGGCCGAGACAGACCCGAGACAGCGCAAATCCATCGCTGCGTGCATCCTGCAACTTGATCCGTTTTTCGACGATGCCGTGGTGGAGACCATTCGGAGGGTCTGTGAGGAAAGCGGTTATGCCCGCGCCCTAGCGTTCTTCGACCGCTACGCGGCCGAACTCAAAGCGGACATGGATCTGCGACCACCGGCAGAAATCCTCCACCTTCTAGAGGCGCTCAAGCCGGGCAACGACGGTGAAAAGCGGGCGGCTGACCCCGACCTTGCGCAAAGCGATCACGACAGCCGCATCCCAGGGAAGCCGACAATCGCCATCATCATTGCCAGGCGCGAAGCAGAGAACGAGCACCTGCAATTTGCCTTGGCGACAGAGCTTCTGGCTTCGATTTCCCGATTTAGGCATTGGACAGCCGTGTCAACGGAGTTGCAAGCCGGTGAATTCTCACTGGATCAGATGCATCAGGCGGCAGGCGAACACGTGGATATCGGCGTCCTCATCCGTCTGATCGACACGGATGGACCAGCAGTGTTCCAAATTACCTGCTATGATTTCCTGCAAGAAGGAGAAGCCTTCGTTCTCACCGTTCCGTCGGATCCGTCTTCCTGGCGCTCGGCCTTCAATGAAGTTTGCGCACGCTTTTCCGCGCGCCTGCAGATTGCCTTGTCCAGTGCCAGGCTGCATCGCATATCGCAAGCTTCCCCGAACCATTTCTCGGCCTATGATTGCTGGCTGGACGGACAGCGGCTTTCGATCATGTGGCGAAAGGACACCGAAGAAGCTGCCATCGCCCGCTACGAGGAAGCCATCCGGCTTGATCCCGATCTGTCCTGCGCTTATTCCAGCCTCGCTGCGGTGCTCAACTCGCGTTGGATCGTCGTTCCGGGTGCATCGTCGATCGAGCAGGATCTAAAGCGCGCATTCGAACTGGCCAAGCGTTCGGTCCTGCTCGACCCATTCGACCACCGCAACCAGGTAAATCTGGCCTGGAGCCACCTTCTGGCGCGACGCTGGGAGCTGGCCGATTTTCACTTCAGCCTTGCACATGAGCAAAATGCCGGGAACCCCGCGACGTTGATCGCCTACGCGCTGGCCAGCTCCTTCATGGGTGATCATCAACGGGCATCGGAGCTTTCGAAGCGCAGTTTCGACCTCAATCCCATGCCCGACGCTCACTATCATGGCTACCAGGCGACCATTGCCTTTCTCGCCAATGATCTGGAGGGGTGCGTGGCCGCTGCGGTCAAGAGCGATCAACTGTTCGCCGACATCCACGGCTGGTCGGCGGCGGCACTTGCGTTGCTGAAACGCAACCGCGAGGCCGGGGATGAGTTCAGACGTTTTCTACGCAACCTAACGGCGGCGTGGCAAGGGCCGGGTAGGCTTGACCGCGCTGTCGCCGTGGAGTGGTTCAAGACCGCTTTTCCGATCCGGTTACCAGTCGATCAGGAGAAGCTGGCCCGTGGCATCGAATTGGCAGCCCAGTCGGGCTGACACGGCCGAACCGTTGCTCGCAATTGCGCCGGGTTTCACTTGCAGCGTGACATCACGTAGTCGCCGAGGCGCTTATGATATGCGCTCAAACGGTTTTTCTTTATTTGATCGGGCGGGCCGGCGTTCGGGTCGAGATTGTAGTGATCGGGAAATGTATAGTCCTCACCGGGTCCATCCGCCGGCGCAATGGTGGCGATCGTTTGCTCGACGTCGCCGGTGAAGGGAAAGGCGATGTTCACGATCAGGTCTTGGTCGAAGTATGGTTGGATGGTGATCTCCTCCCAGGTTTTGTCCCTGGGCGTCATGAACCCACGCAGCAGGTCCTTCATCGCCTCCTGATCTCCACTTCTGAAGATCGCTTGCTTGGCCGGATCCTTGATCAGGTCTCGGATGAATTCGCCAAGCGCCTCGAACTGCACATCTTTGAACTTCACCATGTCCACTTTCCCCGCTAAACCAGATTGAGCACTGTAGCGCTGCCGTTATCAGCGCTATTGAAAACCCTGACTGCCGAGCAGGCCGCCAAGCACTTCATCCGATACCTTCGCAGTATCATTGAGATCGAGCAGTCCTGCCAGCGTTTTTGGCTCTACGTCCGGAATGAGCCTGCGAGAGGTGATATCCGTATCGGCAGCCTTGAACAGTGCGGATGCGATCGTGGCGGCCACCACATAGGAGCCAACTGGGCCAAGATGGCTGCCGTCATTACCAAGAACGGACGCCTCCTGGATGATATAGTAGGAGAGAGGTGTTTGCCTCAGGAACTCCGGGTACCGTTGCAAAGCGGCCCGAAGTCGGCCGGCGTTGTAGACGTAACGTTTGGCGCAGGCGGCCGTGGGAAGCATGTCATTGCCCGTCAGGACCGGCACATCGATACTGTTGTCGCCCAGGGCGGTCTTCACCGCACCGGCCACGTCCTGCCCGGATGGCAAACCAAGGTCGTAACAGCGCCAGCAATCCATGAAGGCAACCGGCCGGACTGTGCCGTTCAATTCCGCACTCAGGCCGGCAATCGTCAGTTCTTTCGACAGGAATGGTCCTATGCGCCGGGCACTTTGAGCTTTCGACGGGGGGTCGGCTGAGGCAAACCGGTTCCAGTCGACAATCCAGTTCTCGGGTATTGGAATCTCCCCACCCGGGCGCAGGCTGGAAAAGGACAGCATTTTGCGCAGATTGGCTGGTTCTTCGACCGACCTGTCGTTCACGACATAGAACTGCCGGACCATGGCGTGGGCAAAGCGCGACGCACCGAAGGTGAATTCCAAAGGCAGCGCATTGAAAGTCTCAAGTGCCGAGACTCCGGCGCCAAGAAAATCGTCACTGGCGAAAAAATGGTCCCATATTTCCGGAGCCAGAACTTTTCTCAGATAGTCGTTGATGATCACAGTGCGGTAAACCGAGGTCAGATAGATCCTGGCACGCTTGTAAGCTTCTGCTGGGTCGGTGCCGATGCCAAGCAGCAGATCCACGATCCTGTTGTGGATGCCCATGAGTGTGCAGAGCAGTTGCGACAGGACAAGATTGTCGTCGTTTCGCGGATCCGCCACCAAGGGCCGATAAGGCGATCGCCGACCCTCGACACTGATAAACTTGCCCGAGAAGTCGATGCGCGGCAAATCACGGCCTTGCATGGTCTTACCGTCGACCGGAAGCATACTGCCTTTCATGCAAGGCAAGCCGATCGGAAAGCGGCAAGCCGACAGGTCCGCCCCATCCGCAACATCGTAGAGATGGGCGTCGACGATTGGCCCCCGCCCATAGAGCCCCGAAAGGTCAAGGCCTTGCGAGGACGCGTTCTTCAAATGATGGGTTTTGCCTGTCGGCTTGGGCAATCCGAATATTTGGCTGAAGACGATGTCATGGAACACGAATTGACCGAAATAGGTAAAGCCGGCTGGTGTAGGGCTGAGATCACTGCCTTCAAGTCCATCGGTCGGGCCGACCATTTCCGCCGTGATGTCCAGCAAGCCCGCCTTGGTGCGGTCGATGGCGCTCTCGTCTTCGGTTGCGTCAAACAAGGCGATCGGCATGTCCGCCAGGGACGGGAAGAGCCTGATGCCTCTCAAGGTCGGCTTGTCGTTGAGGCCGTCGTCTGAATTCTGGTTTGACCGGTTCGGTATGTTGGCGGCTTCGAAGGAGGACGTTTCGCCGTGGAGCATCGAAGTAGACCTCGTTTTCCAGAAGGATGAATGCGGCCAGGCGAGTAGCTTGGCATGAATCCGGGAGTAGAAACAGACTTGCCCGTCGGTGGTCTGAATGGCGCGGCCCCAGAGCAGAGCGACATTGCCGAGGCGATCATGACACTGACGGATCGAGCTTCGGGCCCGCCGAGACGGCGGTGAACAGCACACAGGACAGAATGACGCCCGCACCCAGAAGCCCGTCGGGCGAAAGCCGTTCACCAAGCAGAGCGGCAGCGGAAATGGCGGCGAACACACCCTCTCCGCTGCAAATCACCGCCGCATGGGACGAAGTGGTGTAGCGCTGTGCAGAAGTCTGCAGGCAAAAGCCGACAGCGGTCGAGAACACACCAAGCGTGATGAGTTCTGGCCATGCTGCCATAATTGCCTGAAATGTCATTGTGCCCTGCAGGGCGAAAGGTAGCGTGGCAACGGCCGTGCCGATGAACTGTGCGGCCGCCGTCGCGAAGGGATGGCCATGTGCCTGCACATGCCGCCCGAGTTCGACCGTCCATACTGCAAAACAGATTGCAGTCAGGACGGCGAAAGCGTCGCCGGCGGTTGCCGAACCATTGAAGCCGCCCGCCAGGAGAGCCGATCCCACGACCGTCAGAATTGCGACGAATAGGATCAGTGCACTTGGACGCTCCCTCATGATCAGCCATGCGGCGATCGGCGTGATAACAGTGGAAGCGCTGATAAGGAGGCTCGAGTTCGTCACCGTCGTGCTGACATAGGACAATTGCTGGACCACACAGCCGAGAGCAAAAAGCAGAACCACTCTCGCCACACTTGGAAACCAGCCGGTGTTGGTTTCGGGGTCGCGCTCCCGCACCGCGAATGGCAACGTCACCAGTCCGGCGATCACGCTGGTCAGGAAAACAACCGCCATGGGATCGAGGTGGGCCAGTATGGTCTTGTGGGACACATTGCCCACTCCCCAAATGAGCGCAGCAAGCATTAGCAAGGAATTTGCCTTGAATCTGGACATGATTGATCGCATCACCACAGCGGGCAATGGCTCCAACGGTTTGTGATCGGGTTTGAAAGCGATGATCGGGGCCGACGGACCCCGTCATCGTCGAGGTGGCTGGTGTTGCGCGGAAGAACGCGTCTTTTGGTTCGCGATCTATCCGGGGCCAGCACTCGATATATGTGATCTGCGCAAGACGGGGATGGTGGGCAGCAGGACGGGCGTTGGCGGTTCGTTCTGCTCGAAACTGACGCTGCGCTGAAGAAGCGGAAGGATGGCCTCCGGGGTTGCCGAAACCATTTGCGTGCATCGAGTTGACGAGTTCATGAAGCCAGCCTCGGACATGCTCTCGAAGACGCCGAGAAGTGGTGACCAGAAGCCTTTGAAATTCGCCAGGACCAGCGGCTTGCAGTGCCTTTCCAGCTTGCGAAGCGTCATGACCTCGGTCAGTTCCTCAACGGTTCCGATGCCGCCAGGCAAGGCTACAAATGCATCCGCGTAGTCAAACATGAGCTGTTTGCGGATACTCATGTCGGGAACTGAAATCGTCTGGCATCCCGATAATAGCATTCTCATCCGCTCGATCAGGAACTGCGGGGTGATCGCGATCACGGTTCCACCCCCTTCTGCTGCGGCAATAGCCACCTGGCCCATCAGGCCATCACAGCCACCGCCATAGACCAGGCGAATACCTGCTGCGGCTATCGTCTCGCCAAGGATGGTGGCGCAACGGGCGTGGTCGGGATCGTTGCCAAGCATGGCGCCGCCGAAAACGCAGATCGTGCCGATGCGTCGCTGCAAGGGATAGGAGCGGCCGATCTGTTCTGCGGAATTGTCGGATGATGATCCAAACATGGTGTCTCTCCAAATGAGGTTGGAATAGCGAAGCTTGATCAGCCGGCGGAATGATCGCGGGCTGCGCGAGGTTGGCTCGATCGGAACAGAAGCAGGTCAGCCCAGGACCAGAGCAGGTAACAAACGAGAAGGCTGGCGGGCGTAGACCAATGCTGTGGCTGTTCGACTTCGAATTTGAACAGCGATGCACAGAGTTCTGTCCCGGCGGCGATGAGGGCCGGCAGCCGGCTGAGAAGGACCATGACGCGAAACGGGTCGGGGCCGTATTCCGACAAGTTGAGGATCCGGACACCGGGTCGGTGGCAAGCACTGCCGAATTTTCCAACGGAATGAAGCAGGCCCGATGTCAACGCCAGCAACGGATGGCCAAGTTCAAACAGGGCCAGGCCAAGGCAACCGGCACCAACGCCGGACAGGAAATCACCCAGGCGGTTGAGATTTTCCCTAGGCTTGAGACGTCCGTTCCAGGCGCGATGGTAGATCTCGCCGCTGGCGAAGAAGATCGCCGTCGCCGAGGTCATTGCGATCGCAGCGAAATTGCCCGTCAAATAATGGCTGATGGCGGCCGGCGCGCCTGTCCAGAGGAGTTGGTTCAGATCGCCGGATACGAGAATCTGCGCCGTAATCCCCTGACAAAGACCAATGAGGTTGCCGACATTGTAGGCTCCCCCAGGGCCAGACATCCGTGCCGTTAACGCGCTGCGCCAAGCAAGGAGGCGCGGAGACCGAACCGTGAAGGATGAGGCTGTTTCGCGAGCTGAAATTTCGACTGGGGCTACACGCAGCGGCTTATTGATGTTGAGCGTCATGTCGGGTTCCTCCCTTATGACGCATGCTTTGCAGTGCTCCGCGTGATCTCAACGTGAATTGCGCTGGAATGGGTCCGTCCAGGCTAACAGGCAGATCGCATTGGCGGTTCCTGCAAGGTGACGGTTGATCTACTTCTCTCAATTGCCTCGGCCAGCCTTATCCCGCGGCGAGCTTCTGTGTCGGCGGGGCCTTGCAGCCCTGGCCGACGACATTGTCTAAGCGGATCGCCTGCCGAGCCTCCATTGACAGCCATCCGGATGCACGGGCCGCGAAGACCGGAAATCATCTCTCGACGATCATGCGAAGACACCGGGGAACGATGATCGTTATTTCACGCTGAATTACGCTGAGTTGCCCAACATCACAGCCGCAACGCCAGACTGACATCCGCAAAAGGCTGAGCGGTCGAACCTGAACCTCAACTGAATCCAAGGATGGAATTCGATCATGCTACGCAGCTTGACGAAAACATTCACCGCCATCTCGACAATCGCCGTTCTCATGGCACCTCTGATGACTCCCAATGCGGCCTACGCGAACAGCACCACCGTTCCGCGCAAATGCATAAACGGCGTGGCAAGGTGCGCATCTCGCTATCCAGCAAGCTTTCGAGACCACCCATTTCAATTCAGCGGGACAGTGCAACGCACCTTACTCCCGAGGTTGGCGCAACGCTCTCCGGGTCGGCATCCATCTCAAGCTCCTTCGAACGCCCGGCTTGTCTGAGGGTCTTCACAAAATGTTACGTAAGGGAACGTTCGCGCCTGACTCTTCTTAGGCAATCGAGGCGGTTGTCGCCTCGTGCATTGTGAAGGAGAAGAAGAATGCCCAATCAAGGTGGTAGCCACGAACAGCATGTGAAGGCAGGCCAGCAGAGCCACAAGAATGCCGACAATAAAAACCGTCAGCAACAGCAGGCCGCTGGTGGTGGTCAACGGCAGCAGGGCGATGGATCCGGCATGCGTGGTGGAACCCACGAACAGCACGTGAAAGCTGGCGAACAAAGTCACAAAAACCGCTGATCGCGGGTGATTTCAGCAGACCCACCCCGAAGTATCGGGGTGGGTCTGATTGCATCTGAAAGAGGTGCTATCGACGACGCTGCGGTTAGGGTCGCGAAAGTCGCCCCGGCGACTTTGCCGGGGCGACTTCAGTCAGGACGCCCAGTCAGGCAGCTTGCTCCAGGGCGCGCTCATTGACACCGCCTTCGCCCAGCCCGGAAAGCGCTTCGTCCGTCGCGACCTCCTCTTTCAATGTCTCGTTGAGGAGCTTGACCACGTCGCTCTTGCCAAGCTGTTCAGCCCACGCGACCAACGTGCCGTAGCGCGCGATTTCATAATGTTCGACGGCCTGTGCCGCGCCGACCAGCCCAGCATCCAGGGCTGGGTCGCCCTTGTATTCGTCGAGAATTTCCGACCCTTCCTCAAGAATGCCGTCGATCGCCGGACAGGTTTTGCCGCGCGCCGGTTTGTCCATAAGTTCGAACACTTGCTCGAGCCGATCAACCTGGCCTTCGGTTTCCATGCGATGTTTTTCGAAGGCCGCAGCCACCTCCTCGGATTCGGCGCCCTTTGCCATCTTCGGCAAGGCCTTGAGTATCTTCTTTTCAGCGTAGTAGATGTCCTTCAGCCCATCGAGGAACAAAGCCTCCAGTCCCTTGGTCGTCGCTCTTTTTGCAGTCGCCATGATTTGTCTCCCTTGGATTGTCGTGAAAGCTCACCGGCGGTGTAGCCATGGACTAACTTTCCATGGAAGCAGTTGTTCCCTGGGGGCGACGTGGAAGGGCAGCGCGTCGAACACCGCTTTTATCGAGGGCCGATCGACATCAAAAGGCGATGGACGATGACGGTGTGAGAGCCGCCGGCAGGGGGGACGGAAAGCACCGGGGTTCGTCGCGCTGTATGGAGTAGATGGTGAAAAGAGATACTTCCGATGGGTTCATATACGAAATCATATTTACATATAAAACAAATCATGATGATCTTGCTGTCGTGCAACGGCGGCTAAGGTGGTCGGTTCCGGCGTCCGTCGCCGAGCCTGAATGCCAGCAGATGATCGTGCACAATGAAATCAAAGATGATGTCGCGGTCGAGTGAGCCGTGCATTGGTCGGATGTAGGGAGTGCGGCATGCCCTTTGATGTCATCGTTGTCGGAGCCGGCGCAGCCGGGGCTGTCCTTGCCGCCCGGCTCACCGAAGATGCGGCCACGAACGTGCTTTTGCTGGAAGCGGGGCCGGACTACCGGAGCGGCGAGCAACCTGCCGAGATGGCGAGTCCAAATCCCTTCAACCTGCTGCTTCCCGATCATTTTCAGCAACAATATATGTACCCCGACCTGATGGCTCGCCGCACCAAGCGGCAGGAGCATCGGGTCTACTGGCGCGGCAAGGGGCTTGGCGGTTCGACGGCCGTCAATGGGCAGATTGCCATTCGCGGCGTGCTCCATGCCTTCGACCGCTGGGAGGAAATCGGATGCAAGGGCTGGTCGGGAGCCGACGTGCTGCCCTTCTTCCGCCGGCTGGAGGATGACCCGATCGCGGCTAATTTTCACGGCAGCGATGGCCCGATTCCGATCTACCGCGCGCCTGTCGAAAGCTGGGGAAGCGTCGACAAGGCCATGCGCCAAAGCGCGATGGCCCTCGGCCATCCCTGGCATGACGATCTCAATGCTCCGGATGCCGAAGGGGCTTGCACCTATCCCATCAACAGTCGAGCCGGCAAGCGCGTGTCGGTCAATGACGGCTATCTGGAAGCTGCCCGCGACCGGCCGAACCTCACCATCATCGGGCAGGCGACGGTGGACAAGGTGCTTTTCGATGGCAAGAAAGCGATCGGCGTTTTGGCCATCGTGGCCGGTCAGGTTCGCAAATTCGAGGCGCCGCTGGTCATCGTCTCGGCCGGCGCCATCCACTCTCCAGTCATCCTGCAGCGCTCGGGCATCGGTCCGGCGGCTCTCTTGAATCGAAAGGACATCGAGGTGCTTGCCGACCTGCCGGTCGGCGAAGGTTTCTTCGACCATCCTTATTGCCGCATCGAACTGAAGCTGAAGCCGGAATTCAAGGCGACCGATGTCGACGCGCGGCATACCAACTGCTGTGTGCGGACGAGTTCCGGCGTGCCGGGTGCCGAGCGCGACGACATTCTTTACGTCGCCATGAACCATGGCGGTATCGGCGTGGAATCCGACAGCGCCCAGTTCGGCGAGGCCATGGTCAATCTGATCCTGATGGAAGCCAAGAGCCGGGGCACCGTGCAGTTGCGTTCCGCCAATCCCTTCGACCAGCCGATCGTGGAAGAGAACATGCTGGACGATCCGATGGATCTTCAGCGCATGCGTATCGCCTATCGCCACCTTGGCGAGATTGCCCGGCAAGCGCCGATCCAGGCGATCGCCGAGCGCGTCCTGCTGGGGGATTCCGATCTGCCTTTGTCATGGCTCGAAATGGCAAGCGACGAGGAGGTCGACAATTTCCTGCTGGCGCAGTCTTCCGATGCGCAGCATGGGATCGGCGGCTGTTGCATGGGTAGGCCCGGTGAGGCCGTGGTCGATCCGGAATGCCGGGTCTACGGTTTTGAAGGGCTGCGGGTTATCGATGCGTCGATCATGCCGCTCGATTGCCAGGCAAACACCAATCTGACCTCGATCATGATTGGCGAGAAAATGGCCGACAGCCTGCGCCGGTCCATCTGACAGCTCGCTGCCGAACGGCATACGGTCGCACGGGAGGCCCGCGCAAAAGGCGCGGGCCTTGAATGTCAGCGAGTGACGTCCACGGTAATCGTCTTCAGGTCGCACATTTCCATCAGCGTGTGCCGACCCCCGGTGCGGCCGAGGCCGCTCTGCGTCCCGGCGGCGCCGCCGGCAGGAATATGCGGCTCCCAATAGCAGCTCATCTCGTTGACGTTGACGATACCGACCCTCAGGCTTTCAGCAAAGGCAAAGGCGTTCTTGATGGTGCTGGTGAAGACCGCGGCCGACAGGCCGTAGGGGCTGGACGCCGCAAGTTCCATCGCCTCCTCGTCGGTCTCGAAGGTCAGCACGGGTGCAATCGGCCCGAAGGATTCCTCGACGTTGAGCAGGCTTTCCCGGGTCAGTCCTGTGACGATCGACGGCTCGAAATAGAGATTGGTGGCAAAACCCGACGCCACATTGCCGCCGGTGACGATCTCGGCGCCACGAGCGCGGGCGTCCGCAATGTGGCTGAGCACCTTGTCGACGGCGACCGCATTGTTGATCGGCCCCATCGTCGTCGCGGGATCGAAAGGGTCGCCCATTTTCACCTTCGCGGCCGCTTTCACCAGACCTTCGATAAACCGGTCATGGATGGATTTATGCACCAGCACGCGTTCGGTGGCCGTGCAGATCTGCCCGGCATTGGCAAAGCAGCCGGCCCCCACCTGGGCGGCGGCCATGTCGATATCGGCATCGGCTAGCACGATGGTCGGGCCGTTGCCGCCCATTTCGAGCAGAAGCGGCTTGCCCGCGCCACGCCGGGCGATCGTCGCGCCGGTGGCGGAACTGCCGGTGAAGCCGATGGCATGGGTGCCCGGATGAACGACGGCCTCGTCGCCCACCTCCGCACCATCTCCCAGAACGAGATTGATGGCGCCGTCCGGCAAGCCCGCCTCGATGAAGCATTCGACAAGTGCCGTGGCAATCAGCGATGTCGTCGGCGCCGGCACCCAGACAACGGTGTTGCCCGTTGCGACGGCCGGTCCGAGATAGTAGAGGCAGGGCAGGGCGAGCGGGAAATTCCATGGCGTGATGATGGCAAAGATGCCCTTCGGCTGCAGGAAGCTGAAGGCGCGCTTGTTGGCATCGGCCAGGGGAAACGCCGCCGTCTCCAGCCACTTCATCTGCTCTGCCGCATTGCGGAAACCGAGAGCTGCCGCCGATGCTTCGGCCTTTGCCTCGCTGTGGAAGGGCTTACCCTGTTCCAGGCAGAGCAGGTGGGCAAGCTCTTCGGCGCGCCTGTCGATCGCGTCGGCGATGCGTATGCACAATTGAGCGCGTGCGAAGGTTCCCATCTTGCGCATGGTCCCGCGTGCGCCTTCGGCGGCTTTCACCGCGCGACCGACATCGGCGCGGGTGGAAAGGGAGAGATAGCCGAGATGCTCGCCCGTCGAAGGACTATCGATTTTCAGGAATTTGCCCGAGCTGCCGGCAATCCACTCGCCGCCGATGCGGTTGATGCCGATGCGGGCGGCTGCTTCCGGCTCCGAGACGATCGCCATGCCACGCAGGTTGGGGCCTTCGAGAGAAGATTTGAAATGGACTGTCATCATGCGTTCCTTTGGCCGAATTCGGATTGGATGTTCAAAATGGCGGCGCGGCTGCGTTCCACGGCTGCGATGAAAAGTCTGCTGCCGGCCTCCGCGCTTGCCTGCGATGGCGTGCCGATGACGCCGTTGTCGCGGATGGCTTCGAAACGGCGCCAGACGGTGACGGCCGGCGCGGCGTAAAGGTGAGGATCCGGCCAGGATGGCGGAGTGCCGCCTGGCGGGATGAGATCGCGGCGAACGCTGTCGCCAAGCACATGCATCATCAACGACGTTTCAAGCGCGCAAGCGTGACCGGTGCCTGTGGCGGCATCGGGCAGGGCCTGCGCCGCCACGTCGGCGATGAGATCGAAATACGAGAAACCCGCGGTGACGATGCCACGCTTGCCAAGGGTGGTGATCGCCACCTGGATGGCGGCGCGGTTTCCGCCATGGCCGTTCAGCATGACCGGCAGGAAGCCGTCTTCGGCAAGGCAGGTGCAGAGATCGACGAGAACGGCGATGAAGATCTGCGGGCTGAGGCTCATGGTGCCGGAGAAAGAGCGATGATGCTCGGACGAGCCATAGGCGAAAGGTTCGGCGACACGGATGGAGGCCTGTCCTTCCGCCGCGGCGAGCGCAACCGCTTCCGCAAGCCAGCAATCGACGCCGAGCGGCAGATGCGGGCCATGTTGCTCGACAGCGCCGAGCGGTAGAATGACGACGGGTTTATGCACGCCGGCTGTCGCGTGTCTTTCCGTATCCGGGGAGGTCATCAGCGCAAAGCTGGATCCAGGCGGGATCGGCAAGGCCGGAGCTGGCTCGTTCATCGTGCTGCCTCGACAAGCCGGGCCTTGGCGTAGGTCATGCCGGAATCGGCCAGGAGAGCGACCATGATGATTGCTCCCTTGTAGAGTTCGAGGCTGGACGGGTCCGTGCCGAACACCCGAAGCGCTGTCGTCAGCAGGCTGACGATCAGCGCGCCGACGACCGCGCCCCACACCGTTCCCCTGCCGCCGAAAATACTGGTGCCGCCAAGTACGGCCGCGGCGATCGCGTCCAGAAGCAGCGAGGTCCCGCCGATGTTGGGCGTCACGACCGGCACCCGGCTGATCATGATCACGGCTGTCAGGAAGACGAAGATACTGGAGGCGCAATAGACGAGGATCGTGTGTTTCGTCACCGGGATGCCGGCAAGTTCCGCGGCTCCGGCATCCGATCCGAGCGCATAGGTACGCAGCCCGAAACGGCTGTGCCGCATCAGGATTGCTGCTACGGCGACGATCAGCAGCGTTGCGAAAATGACATTGGGAATGCCGAAGCTGCGTTCGATGCCGACCGCGCGAAGCGTCGGATCCTTCAGCATCAGGACGCCTTTGGAGGCAACGGCAAGCGTTGCGCCCTGCAGCGCGACCATTGTGGCCAATGTCGTCACGAAGGGCGGTATCTTCAACAGTGCGATAACGGCGCCGTTCGCGAGGCCGATCACCACCATCACGGCAAAGCCGACGAGCAAGGCAAGCGGCAGGCTGGCGCCGCCGTCGATCAGGCTGGCGATGAAGACGGCACAGAAGGCGACGCCGACGCCGGCGGACAGGTCGATGCCTGCCGTCAGCAGAACGATCAGGGCGCCAAGCGCCAGTATGGCGATCGGGGTCGCCTGGGCGACGATGTTGATGAGGCTGGCGGTTGAAACGATGCGGGCGTCGATGAGCGCGAAGATCGCCAGCAGGATGACCAGCAGGATCAACGGCGAGAGGTCGAGAAAGCGCCTGCACCAAATGTTCTGTTGGCGGGTCATGAGGGTTCTCTCATCGGATGTGCCAATCTTCGACCGGTTCGCGCAGGCCTGATTTGACGCTGCGCAGGATTGCATCATTGACGGCGACGGCGCGCAGGGCGTCGTCGAGCGGCATCACGAAAGGGGTTTCGTCGCGAACCGCGGAAATGAAATGGTGGACCTCCTCGAAGAGATCCCCGGTGATGCGGCCATTGACGGTCGGCCAGTGCAAGGCGTCGGGCTGCGACCACTGTCCATGCGATAGGATACGTAGACCGTGGTCGCGCACGTCGAGGTCGATCATGCCTTCGGTGCCGATGATTTCGGTGCGCGCCCAGATGCCGGTCGGAACGGTCGGTGGCAGCGTCCAGCCGAAGTAGAGCTGTCCGCTCATTCCGTTCGACAGCTCGACGGTGGAGAAGATCGCGTCTTCGGAGCGAACTCCGAGCGAAGGCATGAGCTTGGCGACCGATCGGGAGTAGACGGCGATGATGTCTGAACCTGAGATCCATTGCAGCGCATCCACGTCGTGCACGCCGAGGTAGAAGCAGACGCTCGAGTTTCCGTTCATGCGAAGACCGACTTCGCGATTGGTGAAACGGCCGCTGCTGCCGTGGATCGGCTCGCCGATCCGCCCGGATTTCACCGCTGCCGCGGCTTCGCAATAGCGCGGGTCGAACCGCAGGATGTGGCCGACCAACAGACGCGCGCCGTTTCTCTCCGCCGCTTTCGCAATCGCCTTGGCAGCGGAAAGATCATGAGCCATCGGTTTTTCGAGCAGCACCGGCTTGCCGGCATCGAGCAGAGTGCGGCAGACGTCTTCATGCAGCGTATCGGGTGCCGCCACTATGTAGGCGTCGGCGGCATTGGCAGTCAGCGCGGCGGCGGCATCGGTGAAATGCCGGACGCCGAAATCGGACGCGGCCTTGCTTCCCGAGGCAGCGTTCGGATCAACGAATGCCGATAGTTCCGCGACAGGGCTCTCGGCAACCACCTGCGCATGCAGGAGACCCATGTAGCCGGCACCGACGATGGCGATCTTCAATTTGCTCAAAGGGTCCTCCTTACAGGCATGGTGCAAGGTTGGATGCTGGCCGGGGTGCGCAGGCTGGTGGTGTGATCGTGCGATCACCGAAGGCCAGCGTCATCACATCTTCTTCCGTCGCCCCACGCGCCAGCGTGCCGACAGAGTGGCCTTCGCGCATGACGACGATGCGGTCGGCAACGCCGAGGACCTCGGGCAACTCGCTCGACACCATGAGGATCGCCGCGCCCTCGGCCTTCAATCTTGCGATCAGGTGATGGAGTTCGGACTTTGCGCCGACGTCGACGCCGCGTGTCGGCTCGTCGAGCAGGATGATCTTCGGCTTGGTGGCAAGCCATTTGCCGATGACGACCTTCTGCTGATTGCCGCCCGAGAGTTCGATGGCCATCTTGTCGGGCTGGGCCGGCCGCACGCCGAGTGAGCCGATGAGATCGCGCGCGAGAGCCAGGATGTGGCGAGGTCTCAGCAG
The DNA here is from genome assembly GCF_003998555.1 of Mesorhizobium sp. M7A.F.Ca.CA.002.09.1.1. Classification (NCBI taxonomy): domain Bacteria; kingdom Pseudomonadati; phylum Pseudomonadota; class Alphaproteobacteria; order Hyphomicrobiales; family Phyllobacteriaceae; genus Mesorhizobium; species Mesorhizobium sp. M7A.F.Ca.CA.002.09.1.1. The sequence continues at coordinate 17,419 of NZ_RZRR01000013.1, forward strand.
GCCGAAGTGACTGTTGTCGCGAATCCAGGCGAGGGACAGGTTATCCCTGATCGACATCGTGCCGACAAAGCCTTCCAGATGCCGGTCTTCCGGTATGTAGACGATGCCGGCGCGATTGGCGGTCTTGGTGTCGCCGCTGGTCTGCTGCCCGCCGAAAATTCTGAGGGTGCCGCCATGCATGGGATCGAGGCCGGCAATCAGCCTGAGCACTTCGGAGCGGCCGCTGCCCATCAGGCCGGCGAGCGCGACGATTTCGCCCCTGCACACGCTGAGCGTCGCAGACTTCAAGAGCTTGCCATCGGAGATGTTGCTGATCTCGATCGCGGTCTCGCCGACTTGCGCTTTGAGATAGGGGAAGATGTCGCCGACATCGCGCCCGACCATCATGGAGACGATCTCGGCCTCGCTGGTCTGGCTGGTCTGGCGCTCGCCGATGAAGCGCCCGTCACGCAGAACGACGACGCGGTCGCACTGGCTGAAGATCTCTTCCATCTTGTGCGAGATGTAGAGGATGCCGGCGCCGCGAGCTCTCAGCCTGTCGATCAGGTCATAGAGCTGGTCGCGCTCGCGGTTGGAGAGCGCGCTGGTCGGCTCGTCCATGATGAAGAACCAGGCATCGGACAGAACGGCACGGGCGATTTCCACCATCTGCCGGTGCCCGACGGAAAGCGTTCGCAGTTCCGCGCCAATGTCGATATCGAGCGACAGCTCGTCCATGATGGCTTTCGCATCGCGCCGCATCCGGGCCCGGTCGAGAAATCCCAGGCGGGTGTGCGGTTCGCGGCCGATGAAGAGATTCTCCGCCACGGTCAGGTCCGGCGAAAGGCTGAAATGCTGATGGATGACGCTGATGCCCTTGGCGGCGCTGGGGGAGTGGAACTGGACGGCGTTGCCGTCGATGACGATCTCACCCTCGTCCGGGCGATGTAGACCGGAAATGCACTTCACCAGCGTCGATTTCCCGGCCCCGTTCTCGCCGGCAAGTCCCACCACCTCGCCGGCCGAGACGGCAAAGCTGACACCGTCGAGTGCCTTGACGCCCGGAAAAGACTTGCCAAGCCCGCGCAAGGCGATGCTGTGTTTGCCGACCGATGTTGCGGCGGTGTTGCGGGGCGACGGGGTGGACTTGCGGCCACCGGTCTTGAACAAGGCGGCGACACTCTCCGGCTGGCTGGTGAGAACGGCCACCAGAATGAGGCTCGCGGTGACGAAATAGATCAGGATCTGCGGCACCTGCAGGAACGACAGGCCGGTGTTGATGACGCCCAGCAGCAGCGCCCCGATCGCCGTTCCCCAGATCGAGCCCTGGCCGCCGGAGAGTTTCGTGCCGCCGATGATCGCGGCTGTGATGGCTGTAAATTCAAGGCCGGTGCCGGCAAGCGGCTGTGCCGAACCAAGGCGGCCGATGGTGAGGATCGCGCCGAGCCCGGCTGTCGCACCGGCAATCAGGTAGACGGAGATGCGCACGAGGTCGACGGGAACCAGAGAGGCCCGCGCCGCCCCCGCATTGCCGCCGATCGCATAGATCCAACGCCCGTATAC
>NZ_RZRR01001401.1:0-832 GCF_003998555.1 Mesorhizobium sp. M7A.F.Ca.CA.002.09.1.1
AACGGCACCAACACCGTCAACAATGTCGAGACCTTCACCTACCAGGCCACCGACGCCAACGGCAACACGATCACCAACACCATCACCATCGACGTCGCCGACGACGTGCCGACGGCCCATGCCGACACCAACAGCGTTGTCGAGGGCGGGATCGTGCTCGGCAACGTGCTGAGCGACGGCACGGACGACGTGTTCGGCGCCGACGGTGCGGCGGCGGGCGGCGGCGTTGTCGGGGTCCGCGTTGCGGGCGGCGACACCACGACGGCGGTGACGACGGGCGTCAACACGGTGATCAACGGCAGCTTCGGCACGCTGACGCTGCAGGCCAATGGCAGCTACAGCTATGACGGCCTGCCCAACGTGGTTCCGCCGGCAGGCGCAACGGAGACCTTCGTCTACACCATCATGGACGGCGACGGCGACCTGTCGACGACGACCCTGACCATCAACCTGTCGGACAGCGGCCTTGCCGTCTCCAACGACGACCTGACGGTCAACGAGGCGGCGCTGCCGATCGGCAGCAACCCGTCGAGCACCGCCGAGACCATCGCCGGAACGGTCGCCGACAATGTATCGGGCGGCACCGGGCCCTACACCTACGCACTGGTGAGCAACGCCATCGGCGCGCACGGCACGCTGACCTTCAATGCCAACGGCACCTACAGCTACACGCTGACCTCGCCGGTCGACGGCGCCGACGCCAACAACGGCACCAACACCGTCAACAATGTCGAGACCTTCACCTACCAGGCCACCGACGCCAACGGCAACACGATCACCAACACCATCACCATCGACGTCACCGACGACGTGCCGACGGCCCATGCCGACA
>NZ_RZRR01001402.1:0-829 GCF_003998555.1 Mesorhizobium sp. M7A.F.Ca.CA.002.09.1.1
ACCGCAAGGACATCGGTGATGCCGAAAAGATCGCAGCCCATACAAAGGCATACGAGGATCGCTTCCTGTCGCCCTTCGTCGCCGCCGAACGCGGTTATGTCGACGAGGTGATCATGCCGCACTCGACCCGCCGCCGTATTGCGCGGGCGCTCCGCATGCTGCGCAACAAGGACATGCAGAACCCCTGGAAGAAGCACGACAACATCCCGCTGTGAGACGCCGGCAACTCACTCCTCTTCCGCCGCCCCGAACCCCGCTCCCATGGTGGCGCGGACAGGGCTGCCCCACGGTGTCGCGTGATTGTCGATGCGCATCTGGAAGATGAAATAGGTCGGCGAGCAGAAGCCGATGCCTTTCACTTTGCCGATGCCCGGCGTGTCCGGCGGCAGCGATTGGCACATATAGTCCTCGCGGCAGAAATGATCGGCCGAACAGGCCGGCCGGTTGCCGCGATTGACGGCGCCGCCAAGGCATTGGTCGAAATTGTTGGTGGCCACGCAGATGTCGAATTTCTTGCCGCCGACCAGCCCGCAAATCTCGTTCGGCATCGGCTTGCCAGCTTTGAAGGCCGCGAAGGCACGGTCCTTGTCGTCGCAGCCGCGATAGGCGATGCCGCCCGGCACGCCGATCTTCGGCGGACGGCAGGTGTAGGCGGTGCGCGACGCGGCAGGCGCGAAGGCCGCGAACTGGCCCGATTTGCTGTAGCGGTCGTTGAAAGGCTGCGCCGCATTGCTGGCGATCGAGCCGGTCAGGCAGGGATGGCCGGAAAACAGTTTTTCGCTGTCCTTGGGCAGCAGGCATTGCGCCAGTTTCGTGTGCACGCCCGAAG
>NZ_RZRR01001403.1:0-828 GCF_003998555.1 Mesorhizobium sp. M7A.F.Ca.CA.002.09.1.1
ACCCGAGGATGACGAAGTTGGGGACGCTTCAGCCTATCTCGAATGTTCAGGAGGCTGGAACGATATTGCTGGAACGGCCTTGGCGGCTGACAGGCGTAGGCCGTCAAATAGCGCTGCTAGCCGTCACCGCCGCTGCGCCGGCGGCAGCGCCAGTTCCAGTCGCGCTCGGGACCGACGTCGACGTGAACCGATTCTGTGTGGCAGTATGTGCCGACACCGCCGCGACCGGGCATGCTTCTGATGTAGCTCGCCAGTTCCCATTTCGAAACGCCGGGAACCTGGATGTCGGCGGCGGCGCAATACATGTGCAGCGAATTCTTGGCGCCGTTGGCGCGCCGGTTGCGGGCCGGGTCGCGATAGCCTGACGTCACCGTCATCTTGCGGCCGTAGTGGCCTTCGATCGTCTTCAGCACGCGCACCAGCGACGGCTTCAGGCAGGCCACATCGACGCTTTCGTTCTGCTTGAGCAGCCCGTTGGGCGCCAGCCGGGCCATGCCGGCGGCGGACGCAACCTGATAGGAGCCGCCCACTGGCCCCTCATCCTCGTTGAGGTCGACGTCGCTTTCGTCATCGAGGCCCGACTTGCGCTTGATCTCGAACAGGGCCGTCTGGCGCACGCCGGGCAGGGCATCGCTGCCGGTGATGTGACCGCTATCGCCACCGAGCGAAGCCAGTTGTACCGGCTTGGCCGTGGAATCGGCCGAGGCAAGCGTGATGATCGGTTTTGCCGCTGCTGGCGTCGCTTTTGCCTGCGCCGGGGGCTGCTCGCCCGTCCGGGCGTTGCTGATGAGGGGGGCTGGTGTCGCCGAGGCTGGCGTTGCGCCAAAC
>NZ_RZRR01001404.1:0-827 GCF_003998555.1 Mesorhizobium sp. M7A.F.Ca.CA.002.09.1.1
GCTCGACCAGGAAGGCGCCGGTCAGGTTGGCGCCGCGCCGCCCGAGTGAGGCACGGGCGCTTGGCAGTGGGCTGCGTTGCCTATCCGGCCGGCGTGAAAATGCCGTCGATGGCCGGTGCGGCATCGGTCACAACCAGACCGCGCGCCGTCAGATCCTCGAGATGGGCAAGCACCGACAATCCGGCGGCGCCATGCAGCCGCGGATCGGTATCCCTGTAGATCGCCCTGACCATGTCGGGAATCGTCCGGTCGCCTTCTCTGACCCGCTCCAGGATGGCTCGCTCGCGCATCTTGCGGTGCGTCTTCAGCCCGCGCATGAAAGCGCGCGGTGCCGTCACCGGCCCGCCATGTCCGGGCAGCAGCAAGCGGTCCTCGCGGTCGATTAGACGGTCCAGCGAGGCCATGTAATCGGCCATCGCTCCATCCGGCGGGGCGACGATGGAGGTTGCCCAGGCCATGACATGATCGGCCGAAAACAGGATGCCGGTTCCTTCCAGCGCGAATGCCGCATGATTGGCGGTGTGGCCCGGGGTCAGAACCGTCCTGATCGACCAGCCGTCGCCATCGACCGCCTCGCCGTCGGAAAGGGCGATGTCGGGAACGAAAGCCATGTCTGCACTGGCGTCGAGCGCATTGGTCTCGCCGATGTGCAGGGCTCTTGCCGGCCGGTGCGGCCCCTCGGCCAGCACGATGGCGCCGGTGCGCTCTTTCAGCCGGGCCGCCAGCGGGGAGTGGTCGCGATGCGTATGGCTGACGAAGATATGGCTGACTGGCCGGCCTGCGATCACTTCGAGCAGGGTCCGCAGATGCGCCTCGTCATGCGGCCC
>NZ_RZRR01001405.1:0-825 GCF_003998555.1 Mesorhizobium sp. M7A.F.Ca.CA.002.09.1.1
ATTCAAGTCTGGACGCGTTCCTTGAACCGCACCATCCCGCTTATATTGGCGGTCGCCCTTTTCATGGAAAACATGGATTCGACTGTTATCGCGACATCGCTGCCGGCGATCGCCGTCGACATCCACACCAGCCCGATCGCGCTCAAGCTGGCCCTGACCGCCTATCTCGTCTCGCTGGCGATCTTCATTCCGATCAGCGGCTGGATGGCCGACCGTTTCGGCGCCAAGAATATCTTTCGCGCCGCGATCGCCGTCTTCATCGTCGGCTCGATCGCCTGCGCGCTCTCCGGTTCGCTGCCGGCTTTTGTGGTCTCGCGCTTCCTGCAAGGCATTGGCGGCGCCATGATGACACCGGTCGGGCGGCTGGTGCTGGTGCGCGCGACACCGAAGAGCGAACTCGTCGCGGCGATGTCCTGGCTAACCGTTCCGGCGTTGGTCGGACCGTTGGTCGGGCCGCCGGTCGGCGGCTTCATCACCACCTACTTCACCTGGCACTGGATCTTCCTGATCAATGTGCCGATCGGCCTGATCGGCATCTGGCTGGCGACGCGTTTCCTGCCGGAGACCGAATCGATGGAGACGCCGCCGCTCGACTTCCTCGGCTTCGTGCTAAGCGGGCTGGCGGCATCCGGCGTGGTTTTCGGCCTGTCGGTGGTGAGCCTGCCCTATTTGCCGCCGGCCACCGGCCTTATCACCGTAGCGGTCGGCCTGCTGTCGGGCGCGCTCTATCTGCTGCACGCGCGGCGCGCCAAAAATCCCTTGCTGGCGCTCGAATTGTTCCGCAACCAGGTGTTCCGCTCCTCGGTGCTTGGCGGCGGACTGTTC
>NZ_RZRR01001406.1:0-821 GCF_003998555.1 Mesorhizobium sp. M7A.F.Ca.CA.002.09.1.1
GCCGATCGGTTACGGTCGGCAGCACGGCATCGGCAAGCAGCAGGGCCTGGCGAAGCTCTTGTTGCTCATAGGGCCGATCGGCTTCATTCAGCGTGACATCGAAATGGTCGCCAAGGCGCTGTTCGACCTCATGCGGCCAGCGCCGGGTAACGATTACCTTCGGTTTGCTCATGGCTACGATCCTCTCAAGCCGCGCGTTCGTGCCGCGGCTGCAAGGTCCGGCCGATCTCGGCGCGGTACCATTCCTGCGCAGCGGCAACACCGGAGCCGGCCTCGATTCGGGCTCCGGCGTCGCGTAACGACATTTCCGCCGAGGCCAGGGCGGCGAGGCACATGACCTCGTTGAGGTCGCCGAGATGGCCGATGCGGAACACGCGGCCAGCCACCTTGCTGAGGCCCGCGCCGAAGGATGTGCGATATCTGGAATATCCGTTGGCGATGACCTGTCTGGCATCGACATCCTCGGGGACGACGATCGCCGAAACCGTATCCGACCACCATTTTTCCTCGTTGGCGCAGAGCTTTAGTCCCCACGCATGCACGCCGCGGCGCACACCTTCGGCGAGCCGGTGGTGCCGGGCAAAAATCTGCTCCAGTCCCTCGGCAAAGATAAGGTCGAGGCTGGCTCTCAGGCCAAGCAGCAACTGCGTTGGCGGCGTATAGGGGAAGAAGCCGGTCTTGGACGAAGCCTGCATATCCTCGAAGCTGAAATAGCAACGCTCCATGCGCGACTGCTTGTGCGCTTCCAGACCCTTGGCGCTCACCGCCAGGATGCCGAGACCGGCAGGCAGCATCAGCCCTTTCTGCGAACCGGTGATGGC
>NZ_RZRR01001407.1:0-819 GCF_003998555.1 Mesorhizobium sp. M7A.F.Ca.CA.002.09.1.1
CCTCGGTCTTGAGTTCGGCCAGCTTGAACTGGGTGTTCTGGAAATCGATGATCGCCTTGCCGAACGCCTTGCGCTCCTTGACGTAGTCGATGGTCAGCGCCAGCGCCCGCTCGATCATGGCGATGGCGCCCGTGCCGATCTGCAGCCGCTCCTGCGGCAGTTGCTGCATCAACTGGACGAAGCCCTGCCCTTCCTCGTGGCCGAGCAAATTGGAGGTCGGCACGCGCATGTCGTTGAAGAACAGCTCCGACGTGTCGTTGGCCTTGAGCCCGATCTTGTCGAGGTTACGGCCGCGCTGGAAACCTTCGACCTCGTCGGTCTCGACGACGATCAGCGAGGTGCCCTTGGCGCCCTTCTCCGGATCGGTCTTGGTGACGACGATGATGAAGTTCGCAAGCTGGCCGTTGGTGATGAAGGTCTTGGAACCATTGATCTTGTAGTGGTTGCCATCCTTCTGCGCCCGCGTCTTGACGCCCTGCAGATCGGAACCGGCGCCGGGCTCGGTCATGGCGATGGCGCCGATCAGCTCGCCGGTCGCCAGCTTCGGCAGCCATTTCTTTTTCTGCTCCTCGGAGCCGTAGTGGAGGATATAAGGGGCGACGATCGAATTGTGCAGGCCGATGCCGAACCCGTCGACGCCGACATGGCCAATGGCCTCGATGATGGCGCTCTCATGCGCGAAGGTGCCGCCGGAGCCGCCATATTCCTCCGGCATAGAAGCGCAGAGCAGGCCGGCGGAACCTGCCTTCAGCCAGCTTTCGCGATCGACCATCTCGTTCTTCTCGAACTCGTCGTAGCGCGGCGCGATCTCCTCCGACA
>NZ_RZRR01001408.1:0-819 GCF_003998555.1 Mesorhizobium sp. M7A.F.Ca.CA.002.09.1.1
CACATCCTCTTTCCAGTTGATGGCAGCCGAGCGGATGCGGGCTGAACTTAGAAAAGCACGTGCGGCCTCGACGGCCGGCGCATAGCGCGAGTGCCAGCTGGCGAACAGCGAGACGCCGTTGTGCGCAGCCAATGTCTTGAGGTCTTCGACCTCGCTGACAGTAGCGCCTGGCGGCTTCTCCAGGAAGACATGCTTCTTTGCCGTCAGCGCCGTCCGCGCCGCGTCGTAGCGGAATTGCGGCGGCATGCAGAGCGAGACGGCCTCGAGCTCGGCTACGGCGTCGAGCATGGCTTCGATGGTGGGGAAATTCGGGATGTCATCCACCTTGCCGTGACGGCTGGCGGCCGCGACGAGGCGATAGTCCTGGTCTTTCGCCAGGGCCGGCAGGTGCTGGTCGCGGACGATCTTGCCGACGCCGACGATGCCTATCTTGATGGGCTGGGACATGGCCGCTCCGTCTGTTTGATGATGGTGATGGCTTCTTATCAGAACACTTGCCCCGGGCAAGCCGAAGCCGAGCAGCCAAGCTCAGCCTTCCCTTAGCGGCAGCACATTTGTCGGCTGGGAAGGCCTCGGTCGCCGATTCGGTTCGGCAGTCGATTCGAAAGCTGGACCGGGGTCAGATCGGCACGTCGAAGGTAACGATCGACACTTCGCCTTCGAGCGCGCCCTGGAAGGCGGAAATATGCGGCTCTTCGTCGGGGATGCCGTCCATGTCGCCGATCTGGTCGAGCTCGGCCTCGGCGTAACCTTCGGCGGCAAGCGATTCGAGCGCCCGGCGCACCGCCGAATCGTCGTCGGGCGCAACCAGCATGACGT
>NZ_RZRR01001409.1:0-818 GCF_003998555.1 Mesorhizobium sp. M7A.F.Ca.CA.002.09.1.1
ACATTGCTGTCACGCCAGCATTTCAAGACGTTTTCGCAGCGGTTTTCCGGCCTGCCGATCCGCGTCGCCCAGGCGTCGCGGCTGGTCGGCGCCAAGGAACTGGCCGAGACCAAGAAAGGCATCGCCGAAGGCCAGGTCGACATCGTCATCGGCACGCACGCGCTGCTCGGTTCCGCGATCTCGTTCAAGAACCTTGGTCTGCTGATCATCGACGAAGAGCAGCATTTTGGCGTCAAGCACAAGGAACGGCTGAAGGACCTGAAGACCGACGTGCACGTGCTGACGCTGTCGGCGACGCCGATCCCGCGAACGCTGCAACTGGCGTTGACCGGGGTGCGCGAGCTGTCGCTGATCGCCACGCCGCCGGTCGATCGGATGGCGGTGCGCACCTTCATATCGCCCTTCGATCCGCTGGTGATCCGCGAGACGCTGCTGCGCGAACGCTATCGCGGTGGCCATTCCTTCTATGTGGTGCCGCGCATAAGCGATCTCTCGGAAATACATGATTTCCTGAAGGAATCCGTGCCGGAGTTGAAGGTGGCGGTGGCTCATGGCCAGATGCCGCCGGGCGAACTCGACGACATCATGAATGCCTTTTATGACGGCCAGTACGACGTGCTGTTGTCGACCACCATCGTCGAATCCGGCCTTGATATTCCGACCGCCAACACGCTGATCATCCACCGCGCCGACATGTTCGGCCTGTCGCAGCTCTACCAATTGCGCGGCCGCGTCGGCCGTTCGAAGGTGCGGGCCTACGCGCTGTTCACGCTGCCGGCCAACCGCAAGCTGACCGACACCGCCGAGCGGAGGCTCAA
>NZ_RZRR01001410.1:0-818 GCF_003998555.1 Mesorhizobium sp. M7A.F.Ca.CA.002.09.1.1
CGTCAGAAGCCCTTCGGCCTCGAGACGCGGCACGATGTCGCGAATGGCGCCGAGCGGCAGACCGGTGAAGGCGACCAGTTCGCGCTGCGATACGAACTGGCCCGGCAGCAGATCGCGGGCCAGCAAATGCCGCGTGAAGCTGGCATAGGCTTTTTCCCTAAGCGTGGTCGGCTCGCTGCCGTCTTCCATTTCAGCGCGTATCCCTTTGCCGGTCAGGCTGATTCCCTGGCAAACAGCCCATCATAGGCGTCAGCCAGCTGTTGTCGCCCCTGCGAACCGATCGGCTCCAGCGGCGGACGGACCGCCAGCCAGCGGTCGTCGCCGGTTTTGCGCGCCACCATGACCTTCACCGCCGGCGTTACCGGGTGTTTGAGCAATTCGAGCACGAAACGCTCGACGCGTGTGTCGTCGCGCCCGTCCCCGGCCATGGCCCGGATTTCGCTGGTAACGAAATTGGCCATGCCGGAGATTGCGCCTTGAGCACCAATTCGCACGGCTCGTGCCAGATGCCGCTCGTCACCGATCAAGATCACCAGATCGCCATGGGCGCCGAGCAGCGCCTCGCTGTAGTCCCAATCCCCGCCGGAATCCTTGACCCCCGCAATGACATCCGGAAAAGCCGTACGCAATCGGCCGATCAGGTCAAGCGAGAGCTGCACCATGGTGACCGACGGAATGTTGTAGAGCAGAACGCCACGGGCGAGGGGACCGAGCACGGCAAAGACAGTGGAAAACCAGCCGAAAAGACCATCGTCGCCGACATTCTTGAAGTAGCTCGGCGGCGCCAGCAGAATGTTGCGGGCGCCGCGCTGCAAGGC
>NZ_RZRR01000140.1:0-8629 GCF_003998555.1 Mesorhizobium sp. M7A.F.Ca.CA.002.09.1.1
GGCTGATGCGGCTCGACGGCGTGCGCGACGTCCACACGCAGTTGGTGCTGCAGAACATCAAGGGCCCGGGCCATGTGCCGCTCGGGCATCTCAGGCGATGACAATGCCTGCCCTTCGCACTCCTTGAGGAAAAGCTGCACGCAAACTGCTGAAACGGGCCAAGCACGTGTCCACATCGCCGGCCAGCTTGTGCGGACCAACTGCCCAGGAGGTCCGCCATGAAAATCGTCCTGATCAATCCGCCGCACACCGCCATCGGCAGCCGCGTGCCCGACGATCACCTGCCGCCGCTCGGCCTGCTGGCGATCGGCGGGCCGCTGATCGATGCCGGCCATCAGGTGCGCCTCGTCGACGCCGAGTTCGGGCCGATGCCGCTCGATGACGTCGTGCGCAGCGCACTGGAGGACCACCCCGACTTCGTCCTGATCGGCCATTCCGGCTCGACCTCGGCGCACCCGACCGCCTTGGTGATCGCGCGCATGATCAAGGAGCGCGAGCCGGCGACCATCATCATCTATGGCGGCGTTTTCCCGACCTATCATTGGCGCGACATCCTGGCCGCTACCGATGCCTTCGACTTCATCGTGCGCGGCGAGGGCGAAGCGACGGTGGTGGCGCTGATCGAAGGGCTGGAGATGCGCCAGCCGCCGGCGAGCGTGGCCGGCATCGCCTATCGCGACGATCTCAGCCGCCCCTTCGCCACACAGGCGGCCATGACCATTGCCGACCTCGACGCCTACCGCGTCGGCTGGGAACTGATCGACCATCCCAGTTACAGCTACTGGGGCGGCAAGCGGGCCGTGGTCATGCAGTTTTCGCGCGGCTGTCCGCATCTGTGCAACTATTGCGGCCAGCGCGGCTTCTGGACCCGCTGGCGGCATCGCGATCCGGTGAAATTCGCCAGGGAGATCGCATGGCTGCATCGCCAACATGGCGTCGAGCTCATCAATCTTGCCGACGAGAATCCGACGGTCTCGAAGAAAGCCTGGCGGGCCTTCCTCGATGCCCTGATCGCCGAGAACGTGCCGGTGCTGATCGTCGGTTCGACCCGTGCCGACGACATCGTGCGCGATGCCCACATCCTGCATCTCTACCGCAAGGCCGGTGTCATCCGCTGGCTGCTCGGCATGGAAAACACCGACGAGCAGACGCTTCAATTAATCCGCAAGGGCGGCAGCACCTCATCCGATCGCGAGGCGATAAGGCTGCTGCGTCTCAGCGGCATCCTGTCTATGGCGACCTGGGTGTCCGGCTTCGAGGACGAAGGGTTTCGCGACCTGTGGCGCGGCTTTCGCCAACTCATCGCCTACGACCCCGACCAGATCCAGGCGCTTTATGTGACGCCGCATCGCTGGACGCCGTTCTTCCGCATCGCGCGGGATCGCAAGGTGATCCAGCAGGATGCGCGCCTGTGGGACTACAAGCACCAGGTGCTGCAGATGACGCGGCTGAAGCCGTGGATGCTGTTCTTCAGCGTCAAGCTGATCGAGCTGGCGGTGCAATCACGGCCGAAGGCGCTGGCCCGCATCCTGTTCCACAAGGATCCCGAGCAGCGCCATTCGATGCGCTGGTACACACAGATGGGCCGCCGCGTGTGGTTCCGCGAGGTCTGGGGCTTTCTGGTCCGCGACATCAGGGTGAAAGACGGCCCGACGCTGGCCGAATTCTGGGGCGCGCCGCAGGATGCCGAGGAGGAATCGATGTCCGTTCGACGCCCGGCCAGAAAGCCCGCCATTCCCACCATCGACAATATTGAAGATGCCGAGGCGAGAAAGTTAGCCGGCTGACGAGCCCCTCAGGGCACGATCAGCGTGCCGGCGCCATGTTCGGTGAACAGTTCCAGCAGCACCGCATGCGGGGTCTTGCCGTTGAGGATGACAACGCCTTCGACGCCGCGCTCGATCGCTTCGATGCAGGTCTCGACCTTGGGGATCATGCCGCCCGAGACCGTGCCGTCCTTGATCAGCGCCTTGGCCTCGGCCACGGTCAGTTCGTCGATCAGCTTCTTGTTCTTGTCGAGCACACCCGGCACGTCGGTGAGGAATAGCAGGCGCGTCGCCTGGCAGGCGCCGGCAATGGCGCCGGCGAAGGTGTCGGCGTTGATGTTGTAGGTGTGGCCATCGCGTCCCGGCGCCACCGGCGCCAGCACCGGGATCATTTCGGAGCGTGCCAGAAGATCGAGCAAGGTACGGTCGACCTCGACCGGCTCGCCGACGAAGCCGAGATCGAGCACGCGCTCGATGTTGGAGTCCGGATCGATCATGGTCTTGCGGGCCTTTTCGGCGAACACCATGTTGCCGTCCTTGCCGCACAGGCCGATCGCCCATTCGCCCTCGGCGTTGATCAGCGCGACGATCTCCTTGTTGATCGAACCGGCCAGCACCATTTCGACGATCTCGACCGTCTTCTGGTCGGTGACGCGCAGGCCGCCTTCGAACTTGGATTCGATGCCCATCTTGGCCAGCATGGCGCCGATCTGCGGGCCGCCGCCGTGGACGACGATCGGGTTGACGCCGGATTGCTTGAGCAGCGCGATGTCGCGCGCGAAGGCCTTGCCGAGCTCGATGTCGCCCATGGCATGGCCGCCATATTTCACCACGACCGTCTTGTGCTCGTAGCGCTGCATGTAGGGCAGCGCCCGCGACAACAGGGCTGCCTGCATTTCGGCGGTGGCGGTTATTTCCGTCATCGGCTTTTTTCCCTGGAGATCGGTAAGGACGGCGGCGTCTTAGCGGGAATTGGCGCCGCCCGCAAATGGCTTTGCTGTCATATTCGAGCGCTTCACGACCTCGTCATCGTGTCGGCACCATCAGCGGCGCCCTGCGACCCAGCCAACCCGAGATCTTCTCCATCTGCGCGGCGAGCGACAAAAGCGTCTCCTCGTCGCCCGGACGGCCGGCAGCCTGGACGCCGATCGGCAGGCCGGCGTCGGTGACATGGACCGGCAGGGCGATCGATGGCTGGCCGCTGACATTCTGGATCGCCGGCCAATGGGTGAACCAGAGGCTCTTGTCCATCAACTGGCCGAAGAACGGCTTCAGCTTCAGCAAGGGCGTCAGGTGAAGCTTGTCGAGCAGGTTCTCGATGAGGTCGTCGGCGCCTTTCGGATCCATTGCGCCGCAGGCAAGCGGCGGGTGGGCAATGATCGGCATCAGCACGGCGTCATACTGCGCGGTCTCTGCGATCAGCCGCCGTGAGGCGGCATGCAGCCGCTGCAGGTCGGCATAGGTCTCGCCGGCCGACACCAGTTCGCCGAAGCGGGCGAGCACGCGCGTGGCCCGCTCGATGTCGCCAGCAACGGAACGGCCGACGCGCAGCGCTTCGGCCCGCATCGTGCCAGCGACGGCGGAGGCAACCGTCCTGCAGAAATCGGCGAAGAAATCGCGGCCGATAAAGGGCAAGTCGATCTCCTCGACCGTGTGGCCGCCCTCGCGGGCAAGCGCCACCGCCGTGTCGAGCGCCTTGAGCGTCTCGTCCGAGATCGGCAGGCGAAGCGGCGATTTGCGGTACACGGCCAGACTGAGCTTGCCGGGATCGCGTGCGGCGGCAGCCGCGAACGTGCCTTTCGGCCGCGGCGCGGCATAGGGCGACAGAGGATCGGGCCCGTGGGTCAGGTCGAGCAGCAGCGCGCAATCGCGCACCGAACGGGTGAGCGCATGGTCGACGACCATGCCGTACCAGCTTTCGCTCACCAGGGGCGTCAGCGGTATACGGCCGCGCGACGTCTTCAGGCCGACAAGTCCGGTGCAGGCGGCAGGCACACGGATCGAGCCGCCGCCATCGGAGGCATGCGCCACCGGCACGACGCCGGCTGCGACCAGTGCTGCCGAACCGCCCGAAGAGCCGCCGCTGGTATGGCCGGTGTTCCACGGATTGCGGGTGATGCCAAAGGCCCTGGATTCGGTCATCAATCGAAGCCCGTGCTCCGGCGATGTCGAGGTGACGATCGGGATAAGTCCGGCAGCGAGATAGCGGTCGGTCAGCGCCGAATTGACATCGGCCAGCCATGCCGGAATGCGGCTGCCGCCATGCGTCGGCACGCCCTTGATGGCGATGCCGAGATCCTTGATGGCGAAGGGAACACCAGCCAGCGGCAGCGAGGGGTCGACGGTCTTGGCGCGGGCGCGGGCGGCATCGTAGAGCGGTTCGGCCGTGGCATTGATGTCGGGACGGGTGGCCTCGGCGCGGGCAATCGCGGCGTCGGTCAGTTCGACGGCCGAAACCTCGCCCTTGCGGACCAGATTGGCGAGGCCGGTGGCATCTTCTTCCCAAAGGATCCGTTCGACCGACATGCGCGCTCCCCCATCAATGAAGGCAAGCTAGCCAGTGGCAATTCCATTGGCAATCGACCGACGGATCCGGGCCGGCGACACACAAAAGCTTAGGCGTGCACAAGGTTATTTCCGTCGTTGCAAATACATGGCAATCGCCTAATTTGCCTGCAATGACGCCGCAGGACATCACCAAGCTGATCGTTCGGACTTCGATGAAGGATCGGGCCGCGTTCGATCTGCTTTACCGGCAGACCAGCGCGAAACTTTTTGGCGTCTGTCTTCGTGTATTGAACGACCGGGGAGACGCGGAAGAAGCGCTGCAGGAAGTCTTCGTCAAGATATGGACGAAGGCCGACCGTTTTGCTGTTTCCGATCTAAGCCCGATCTCCTGGCTGGTGGCAATCGCGCGCAATCATGCGATCGATCGCATCAGAGCGCGGCGCAACCCCGCCGCCGACATCGATGCCGCGCTCGACGTGGCCGATCCGGCGCCGGGGCCTGAAGCGATGGCGGTGGCGGGCGACGAATCCGAACGTATCCACCATTGTCTCGATGAGCTGGAGAAGGACCGGGCAGCAGCCGTCCGGGGCGCCTATCTCAAGGGCGAGAGCTATGCCGAACTGGCGGAGCGCCATGGCGTGCCGCTGAACACGATGCGTACATGGCTGCGCCGCAGCCTGTTGAAACTCAGAGAATGCCTGGAAAGATGACGCTGGCAGAAGACACAGGACCGGAACGTGGAGGCGACGACCTGCTCGCCGCCGAGTACGTTCTCGGCGTGCTCGATGCCGACGAACGCCAGATCGTCTCTCGCCGCATCGATGCGGATACGGTTTTCGCCCGTCTTGTCGAGGACTGGGAGGTCAGGCTCTCACCGCTTGCCGCCGCCTTTCGGGAAGTCGAGCCGCCGGTTTCGGTGAAGACCGCGGTCGACCGCCGCCTGTTCGCTACCGCTGCCGCGGTGAGCAGGCCCGCCGAAGTGCGCGGCGGCCTTTGGTCCAGCCTGGCCTTCTGGCGCGCCCTTGCCGCAGCCGCGGTTGCGGCACTGGCGATTTACATCGCCGTGCCCGTCTTCAACCCGCCGGTCGAGCAGCCGCAGGCGCGCCTCGTCGCTTCGCTGGCCGCCGAAGGCAGCGACGTCAGATATCTTGCCGTCTACGACGCCGCGCATCACGAAGTCGGCCTGTCGCATGTCTCCGGTGAGCGTGCTTCCGGCAAGGACTTCGAGCTGTGGATGATCGAGGGCAAGAACCCGCCGGTCTCGATGGGCGTCATTCCGACCGGTGCTACGGCACATATCGTCGTCTCGCCGGCGGCCCAGCAGAAGCTTGCCCAGGGCGCGGTGCTTGCCGTCAGCCTCGAGCCGTCGGGCGGTTCGCCGACCGGACAGCCGACCGGACCGGTGGTTGCCGCTGGCGACCTGAAGAGCATCTGACCGGCTCTTCACCTGAAAAATCACAACAGACTATCATAAGTCTATCCTTCGCTGAACATGCCCATAGACAGCATGTCGGCAGGCGGCCGATGGCTCGGGAAATCCCTCTGCGCCGTGGATAAAATCAAGAATCACAATATTTCTGAAACTCGGGCGAGTTTGTTCCGTATCTCCTCGCGTCCCCAAGAATGGGAAGAGAAAAACCCGAGGAGTTCGACATCATGCGTAGATACGCCACCCTTTTGCTCGCCGGTACGATCGCCGTTTCGGCCCTTGCCACCGCCGCCTACGCCGAAAACCCGATGGTTGGCGGCGCCGCCATGTATGCCAACAAGAACATCGTCGAGAACGCCGTGAACTCGAAGGATCACACCACGCTGGTCGCCGCCGTGAAGGCCGCCGGCCTTGTCGAGACGCTGCAGGGCGCCGGTCCGTTCACCGTGTTCGCGCCGACCAACGAAGCCTTCGCAGCCCTTCCGGCCGGTACGGTCGAGACGCTGCTCAAGCCAGAAAACAAGGACAAGCTCACCAAGATCCTGACCTGCCATGTCATCGGCGCCAAGGCGATGGGAGCAGATGTGGCCGCGATGGCCAAGGCTGACGGCGGCACCCACAAGGTCAAGACGGTCGGCGGCTGCGAATTGTCGCTCAAGGCCGACGGCGGCAAGGTCACGGTCACCGACGAGAACGGCAATGTCGCCAATGTGACGATCGCCGATGTCGAACAGTCCAATGGCGTCATCCACGTCATCGACAAGGTTCTTTTGCCCAAGATGTAACAAGGGGCTTGCTGCCGGCGAACTGACGGCAAGGACCCTCCGTCGATTGCACGATCCCGCTCCCGTGATCCGCAATTGGCCCGTGCACTTCGCGCCCGCCTGCATTCGGATGTGGGAGGGCGCGGAGTGTTCGTTCGAGGGGCTACCGTCACCGGCTTTTGATTTCCGCGCGGCGGTGTAGTTTGGCAAAAGGACATCAGGAGGAACTGGTCATGAACCGTCGCGACTTTCTTTTGAGCGGTGCCGCCGCCATCGGCGTGATCGGGGCCGCGGCAACGATGCTGCGCATGGGCGATCCGCAGGCAGCACAAGCGGCCGAGAGCTTCGAGGTCGTCAAGACCGACGCCGAGTGGAAAGCCATCCTGTCGCCGGCCGCCTTCGACGTGCTGCGCAAGGAAGGCACGGAGTACCCCGGCACCAGCCCGCTGCTCAACGAACACCGCAAGGGCATTTTCGCCTGTGCCGGCTGCGACCTGCCGGTCTATTCGTCGGAGACGAAATTCGATTCCGGCACCGGATGGCCGAGCTTCTGGCAAGAGATCCCCAAGGCGATCGGCACGACCGTGGACAGGTCGCTCGGCATGACGCGTACCGAGGCACATTGCCGCCGCTGCGGCGGCCATCTCGGCCATGTCTTCGACGACGGTCCGGCGCCGACCGGCCTGCGCCACTGCATCAACGGCGTCGCGCTGACCTTCAAACCGGCCACGGCCTGAGTCCATAGACCCGAATGCAAAAAACTCCGGGCTTGCGGCCCGGAGTTTTTTACGCGGTCAGAGCTTTTCGGGCGTGGACTGGAGGAGCTTCCCGAAACCGCTGCCCACGTATCCTTGTCTTGTCGCAATCTCCAAGGGAAAGCGCTGCGCGCTTTTCCCGGGAAAACCGCCTTACACTTTTCCTGGAATTGCTCCCTATCAGTGCCCCCCACCGCCGCCGCCACCCGGTGCGGCCGGCTTGCGGATCAGCATGGTGAACAGGCCAAGCGTCGCAAACAGCACCGTCAGCATGAAGAACACGTCCATGAAGGACAGCAACGCCGCCTGCTGCTGGACCATGCCAGACAACTTGGAGATCGCAGCGCTTGTCGCATCGAGGCCGGGGGTCTGCTCGAAATTGCGGGTCATGTTCTGCAGCTTGGTCTGCGCGGCTTCACTGCCCCATTGCACATGCTCGGAGAGCCTTGCGTAGTGGAAGGCGTTGCGGTCGATCAGCACGGTATTGATCAGCGCAAGGCCGACGGCACCGCCAAGGTTGCGGGTGAGATTGAACAGGCCGGACGCGTTCTTCAGCCGCTCGGGCGGCAAGGTGCCGAGCGCGATGTTGTTGATCGGAACCATGCACAGCATCATCGAACAGCCGCGCAGGATCTGCGGGATGAGCAGCTCATAGAAATCCCAGTCGGCGGTCAGATGCGTCATCCACCAGGTGCCGGTGGCGAAGCCGAAGAAGCCGATCATCATCATCAGGCGCGGGTCCATCTTGTTCGACAGGATGCCCGAGATCGGCGCGGTGAAGAACATCGCCAGGCCGCTGACGAACAGAGCCTCGCCGATCATCATCGAATCGTAGCCGCGGATGCGCCCGAGGAACACCGGGTAGAGATAGGTCAGGCCGTAGAGACCGATGCCGATGACGAACGAGAATAGCGAGCCGAAGGCGAAGTTGATGTTGGTGAAGGCCTTCAGGTCGACGATCGGCTCCTCGGCGGTGAATACGCGCCAGAAGAACAGGACCGCGCCGACGGTCATGACGACGGCGCAGATGAAGACGCCCTGGTCCTGCAGCCAGTCATTGTTGGGGCCTTCCTCGAGCACATATTCCATGCAGCCCAGGAAGGCCGCCATGCCGGCGAGGCCCCACCAGTCGAACTTGCTGAACAGCTTGAGGTTGGGCTTGTCGAAGTCGATCAGCATCCAGGCCGCCGTTGTCACCAGGATGCCGGGCACGACATTGACCAGGAACAGCCAATGCCAGGACATGGCATGGCTGATATAGCCACCGACGGTCGGGCCGATGGTCGGCGCCAGCGTCGCCACGAGGCCGATCATCGGCGAGACGACGGCGCGGCGCGAGGGCGGGAAGATGGTGAAGGCAGCGGCAAAGACGCTCGGTATCATGCCGCCGCCGATGAAGCCCTGGAC
>NZ_RZRR01001411.1:0-811 GCF_003998555.1 Mesorhizobium sp. M7A.F.Ca.CA.002.09.1.1
TTCGACCACGGCCGCCCTGTTTGCGCAAGATCGATTCCGCGCTACCTCTATCCCAGCGCATCGCGCCTGGATTGTGTTTGTGTAGTTAACCCGGAAAGAGGCTCCTGATGGCATTCGCATTGCTGGACCAGATACGTCAGATATTCGACGGCGACCCCGGCGTGCGCAAGGTGGCGGACGATCCGGTCCTGTCGGCGGAATTGCTGATGCTGTTTCGCATGATCCTGGCCGACGGGTCGGTCAGCGAGAGCGAAATGGTTGCCTTCCGGCGCATCTGCAAGGACGCCTTCGGCATTCAGGAAAGCAGCATCGACAGCGTCATCGAATATCTCAACGAGTTCGGCTACGAGACCAATGGCTCGCAGGCGATTGCACTGTTCCGCGATCTCGACGTCGAGCGGCGCCGGCAATTGGCCAAACATATGGCGGAGATCGCCAAGGCGGATTCGCAACTGGCCGAGAGCGAGATCCGCCTGCTGCGCCGCACGCTCGACCTGCTCGATATCAGCCCGGTCGATGTGGTCAAGACGCAGGAGTGATCGGGCCGCCTTCTCTCCTGATCAGCCTTGCTCCCGCAGCCGCTCCGCGATCGCCCGGTGCAAGTCAGGGGCGGCGGTGACAAGCGCCTTGGCAGCCTCGGACTGCGGGTGGTCGAGCACTTCGCTCGTCTTGCCGCGCTCGACGATCTTGCCGTCATGCATGACCAGCACCTCGTCCGTGATGGCGCGGGCCACGGTCAGGTCGTGGGTGATGAAGAGGTAGGCGATGCCGAGCTTCTGGTTGAGCTCTGCGAACAGATCGAGGATCTGGG
>NZ_RZRR01001412.1:0-806 GCF_003998555.1 Mesorhizobium sp. M7A.F.Ca.CA.002.09.1.1
CCTCGATCTCGCGCGGCATGTCGTCGAAGAAGGTCTTCATCAGCCAGAAGGCGAACGGCAAGGTGACGATGCCGTAGATCAGCGCCAACCCCCACCAGCTATCGGTGAAGTTGAGGAAAGCCCACATGATCATCACCGGGATCATGACCGCCATCGGCGGAAAGATCCTGAGTTGGATCAGCGCCAGCGGCAGGTTCTGGCCGGAGCCGAAACGCGACAGCCCATAAGCCGCGGCAGTGCCCGCCGACATGGCGATCACCGTGCCGAAAACCGCCGACAGCAGCGATGCGAGGATCGGCTTCAGCGCGGTACGGTCGAGCGCGACGATCAAATTGTTGGTCGACTCGCCGAAGACGAAACGAAAATTGCTGAGCGTCGGGTTCTTCGGCCACCAGGTCAGGTCGGCGCCGGTCGCCGACCATTCGGCGATCGGCTTGAACGCCATCGATACCATCCACAGGATCGGCACCAGCGTCACCGCCATGGCCGCGAAGATCGCGGCATAGCGGAATATCAGGAAAGGAACGGAACGCTTCATCTGGCGGCTTTGCTGGTGGCGCTGTGGGCGGAGGGGAAAAGCAGGCTCCTCCCCTCCTTCGATGTGATCCAGGGAGATGGATCAGACGATCGGGTCGAGAACTGTCGGCCAGGCCTCCTTGTTGGTCTTGATGGCTTCGAGCAGTTTGTCCTCGCCGGTGCGCCGCACGATCTTCTTCCACTCCGCCTCGGTATCGGCCATCGCCTGCTCGGATGTCTTGGCCTTGGTCAGCGCCGCCATGAGGTTCTCGTCGAGCGCATTGTGGAAG
>NZ_RZRR01001413.1:0-804 GCF_003998555.1 Mesorhizobium sp. M7A.F.Ca.CA.002.09.1.1
ACGTTGAGCTCTTCGGCCGCGATGCGGAAGTTGAGATGACGCGCCGAGGCTTCGAAGGCGCGCAGCGCATTCAACGGCGGCAAGCTGAGGAAGGTTTCGGGCATGCAGTAGTTTTTCTACAGGTTGATTTCAGGCATTCTGGTTCGAACCGACGGGGAAAACCAGCTATATCGACGCTCAACTCCCGAAAACACCGCTTGCGGTGCCCGCAAACCCTGAGAGGAAAATCCGATGAGTGTAGAAAAAGTAGCTGTGGTGGTGGCCGGCGGCAGCGGCATGGGGGCGGCGGCGGCCAAGCGGCTGGCGGCGGACGGCTTCAAGATTGCCATTCTTTCCTCTTCGGGCAAGGGCGAGGCGCTGGCCAAGGAGCTTGGCGGGCTCGGCGTCACCGGCTCCAACCAGTCGAACGACGATCTGCAGCGCCTCGTCGACCTGACGCTGGAGCGCTATGGCCGCATCGACGTGCTGGTCAACAGCGGCGGCCACGGGCCGCGTGCGCCGATCCTCGAGATCACCGACGAGCAATGGCACACCGGCATGGACGTCTACCTCCTCAACGTCATCCGGCCGGTGCGCATCGTGGCGCCGCAGATGGTCAAGCAGAAGGGTGGGGCCATCATCAACATCTCGACGGCCTGGGTGGTCGAGCCGAGCCCGATGTTCCCGACGTCCGCCGTGTTCCGCGCCGGCGTTGCCGCCTACACCAAGATCTTCGCCAACACCTATGCCGCCGACAATGTGCGCATGAACAATGTGCTGCCCGGCTGGATCGACAGCCTGCCGGCCACCGAAGAACGCCGCGAC
>NZ_RZRR01001414.1:0-802 GCF_003998555.1 Mesorhizobium sp. M7A.F.Ca.CA.002.09.1.1
GTTGTAGTGCTTGCGCTTGGCAATGCTGTTGCGAGCGCGGGTCATGAGACTGTCGAGGATCATAGCAAGGTTCCTTTTTGGCGCCGCATTTCGGCGGCGGTTTCTTCCTCCCTTGATCGATACGAAGCATGACATAGTAATGGTGCATTGCAAAAAGAAGATGTTGCAATGCACCATTGCGCTGGACGCATAGCCGGTTAATGCGGCGCTAACGTCATGCGCAGAGCCGGCAAGCGATCTTTTGTGGGACACTGTGCGTACCCACATTGCCTTCTGTCCCTCCGGCTGGCTTGATCCCTGTCATTGATGCCGGGAGGAAAGCATGGCGGCCGCAGACTATTATGAAATTCTCGATCCGCGCTTCGCGCGCCTGTTCAACGGCAACGCGCAGGTCGAGAAGCTGTTCACCGGATGCCAGTGGGCGGAGGGGCCGGCCTGGTTCGCCGCCGGCCGCTATGTCGTCTGGTCCGACATCCCCAACAATCGCATGCTGCGTTATGACGAGACCGACGGCAATGTCAGCGTCTTCCGGCAGCCGTCCGGCAACTCGAACGGCAACACCGTCGACCGGCAGGGCCGGCTGATCACCTGCGAGCATTCGGGCCGCCGCGTCAGCCGCACCGAGTTCGACGGCTCGGTCACCACGATCGCGGCCAAATGGAAAGGCAAGCGGCTGAATTCGCCCAACGACGCGGTGGTGAAATCCGACGGTTCCATCTGGTTCACCGATCCAAGCTACGGCATCGATACGGATTATGAGGGCGACAGGGCTGAGAGCGAAATCGGCGCCTGCCACGTCTAC
>NZ_RZRR01001415.1:0-802 GCF_003998555.1 Mesorhizobium sp. M7A.F.Ca.CA.002.09.1.1
CTCCGGCACCGCCGCTCGACGGCCAGTACACCATCGTCGGCAATGTCGTCAGCGGCATGGAACTGGTGGATCACATCAAGAAGGGCGACCAGGCGGATAACGGCACGGTCTCCGACCCCGACCGGATGATCAAGGTGCGCATCGCCGCAGACAAGTAAAATTGTCAAATAACTCTGTTTTCTCAAAAGGATATCTGACATGGCCGAAATCAAGGACCGCGAGAACGCGCTCATCATGGAAACGACCAAGGGCACGGTCGTCATCGAACTTTTCCCCGACCTGGCGCCGGGCCACGTCTCCCGCATCAAGGAACTGGCTAGGGAAGGCGCCTATGACGGCGTGGTCTTCCACCGCGTCATCGAAGGCTTCATGGCCCAGACCGGCGACGTCAAGTTCGGCAATTCGAGCAAGCCTTCCTTCGCGCCGTCCCGCGCGGGCATGGGCGGCTCTGAGAAGCCGGACCTGAAGGCCGAATTTTCCAACGCCAACCATGGCCGCGGCACCTGCTCGATGGCCCGTTCGCAGAACCCGAACTCGGCCAATTCGCAGTTCTTCATCTGCTTCGACGATGCCGCCTTCCTCAACCGCCAGTACACGGTCTGGGGCCAGGTCATCGAAGGCATGGACAATGTCGACAAGATCAAGCGCGGCGAGCCGGTGCAGGATCCCGACAAGATCGTGTCGCTGAAGGTCGCGGCCGACGTCAAGTAAGGGCAAACGACAATGATGGGCGTCGTCTGGTCGCTTCTCGGCATCCTATCCGGCGCCTTCATTGCCATTCAGGCGCCGATCAATTCGCAGC
>NZ_RZRR01001416.1:0-799 GCF_003998555.1 Mesorhizobium sp. M7A.F.Ca.CA.002.09.1.1
GTCCTCAGCTCACGCTCGAGTTCGATCAGCACCGCGTCGCCGCTCGCGTCATTCTGGTGTTTCAGGCGCTCGAGCAGATGCGTGCGCCATTCCTGGAGGTTGACGATGCGTGGCGCGATGCCGCCGGGATGCAGGCTGAGGCGAAGCACGTTGACCGGCGGCGTCAGCAGCGAAGCCTCGCTGACATCGGCAAGGAAGGGAGCGATGGCGGCGTTGGCCGAAACCAGGTTCCAGTGGCGGTCGACAGAGAGTGCCGGGAACGGCGCGTGGCCTTTGAGCACGATTGCGACCGCCGCCATCGCCGGCGCCATTGTCGTGTCGGTCAGCGAGCGTTCGCCGAAACTGGGGGCAAAGCCGGCGGCGAGCAGCAACTGGTTGCGTTGCCTCAGCGGGATCGACAATTGCTCGGCCAGATGCAGCACCATGTCGCGCGAGGGCGCGGCGCGGCCGCTTTCGACGAAGCTCAGATGCCGCTGCGAGATTTCGGCCTCCATGGCGAGGTCGAGCTGCGACATGCGCCGGCGCGTGCGCCATTCGCGAATAAGGCTGCCGGCGGAGGTTTGGGCTGTTGTCATGAGTGAATGGTTAGGCTGGTGAGGACGGCATTTCAATTACCTGCGAGGTTATCGCTAGGTGAGCGCTCGCAGCTTTGCCTTCACTTCGAGGAAATCCCGCCACGCCAGCTTCTTGTGCGACGGGGTTCGCAGGAGATAGGCCGGATGCAGCGTCGGCATGGCCGGGATGGCGATGCCGGATGCCGTCGTGTGAACGCGCCAATTGCCGCGCAGCCGCAATATGC
>NZ_RZRR01001417.1:0-798 GCF_003998555.1 Mesorhizobium sp. M7A.F.Ca.CA.002.09.1.1
GAAGATGGGTCTCGAACTGGAAATCATCTTCAACAAGGGCGCGGTGATGATCCTGCCGAGCGGCATCAACAAAGCCACCGGGCTCGCCGCGGCCCTTCAGGACCTTCGACTTTCGCCGCACAACGTCGTCGGCGTCGGCGACGCCGAGAACGATCATGCGTTCCTGCAAGCCTGTGGCTGCAGCGTCGCCGTCGACAATGCAATTCCGGCGGTCAAGGATACAGCCAACCTGATCATGCCTGGCGCCCGAGGCAAAGGCGTGGAGCAACTGATCGCAAAGCTGATAAAGCGTGATCACGCGATAGTGCCGAAGCGCCATGACGGCATCGTTCTTGGATCATCTGGCGGCGATGATACCTACCTGTCGCCGAGCGACACGATCCTCATTGCCGGGAGTTCCGGTATCGGTAAATCCACCTTGGCCACCGCGCTGACCGAACGCTTCGTCGAAAGCGGCTTTCAGTTTTGTGTCTTCGATCCCGAAGGCGACTATGATGGCCTCGAAGGCGCCGTTCGCCTGGGAGACGGCTCAAGCGCGCCGACAAAGGCGCAAGTGCTCGATCTGATCGCCAAGGCCGACAGCAACATAGTCGTCAATGGACTGGCCCTGCGGGTCGACGAGAGGCCGGATTTCTTTGCCGACCTGCTGCCTGGCCTCAGCAGTTTCCGCCGGCGCACCGCGAGACCGCACTGGCTCGTGATCGATGAAGCGCATCATCTTCTGCCCAAGCGGCGCGACGATACGCGGGCGGTTCTGTCATTGGAATTGCCTGGCACAATCCTGATCACCGTTCACCC
>NZ_RZRR01001418.1:0-797 GCF_003998555.1 Mesorhizobium sp. M7A.F.Ca.CA.002.09.1.1
CTACAACGGCGTCGGCGCTTTCTTCGGCATGCCGTCGAAGACCTATCTCGGCATCTGGCTGGCGCATACCGGCTTCGGCCTGCCCTTCGCCATCTACCTGCTGCGCAGCTACATTGCCGGCCTGCCGCGCGAAATCATGGAATCGGCGCGCATCGACGGCGCCAGCGATTTCGAGATCTTCGTCAAGATCGTCTTGCCGCTGTCGTTTCCGGTGCTGGCTTCGTTTGCCATCTTCCAGTTCCTGTGGGTATGGAACGATCTGCTGGTGGCGATGGTTTTCCTCGGCACAGAGGCAGACCAGATCGTGCTGACCGCCAAGCTCAACGCGCTGTTGGGCTCACGCGGCGGCGACTGGGAGATTCTGACGACATCGGCTTTCGTGACCATCATCGTGCCGCTGATCGTGTTCTTCTCGCTGCAGCGCTATTTTGTCCGCGGGCTGCTTGCCGGCTCGGTGAAAGGAGGCTGAGACGATGCAATCCGCTTTGAAGGCCAGCTCGAAGCCTGACCTCGCCATCGATCGCGACTGGTGGCGGGGCGCGGTGATCTACCAGATTTATCCGCGCAGCTACCAGGACTCGAACGGCGACGGCATCGGTGACCTTAAGGGCATCATCGGGCGGCTACCCTACATCGCGGCACTCGGTGCGGACGCCATCTGGATTTCGCCATTCTTCAAGTCGCCGATGAAGGATTTCGGCTATGACGTGTCGGATTACTGCGACGTCGATCCGATGTTCGGCACGTTGGCCGACTTCGACGCGCTGACCGCCGAGGCACACAGGTTGGGCTTGAAG
>NZ_RZRR01001419.1:0-796 GCF_003998555.1 Mesorhizobium sp. M7A.F.Ca.CA.002.09.1.1
GCCTGCAGCGGCCGTGGGCGGCGCAGACGCCGACCCTGCTTGCCTGGCTCAAGCGCTTTTCGCCGGCTTTGTTTGCCAGCATCGGAACTGTGTTCTTGTGCAAGGATTTCGTCGTCAACCGCCTGACAGGTGCGCGCAGCAGCGATACTTCAGATATGTCGGGCTGCGGCCTGCTGCAGATGCAGGACCGCCGCTACGAGCCGGACCTGCTTGCCGCCTATGGGCTCGGCGATTGCATGGACCTACTGCCGCCAGTGCTGGAATCGGCCGACATTGCCGGCCATGTCAGCGCGGAGGTGGCGGCCCTGACGGGACTGCGCGCCGGCACGCCGGTCGTTGCCGGGCTGTTCGATGTCGTCGCCAGCGCGGTCGGTTCGGGCGTGACCAGAACCGGTGCCGCCTCGGTCATCGCCGGAACCTGGAGCATCAACCAGGTCATCACCGACAAGCCGATCCGCGACCCTTCGATCTTCATGCTGTCGACTTTCGATCGCCAGCGCTATCTGGCGATCGAATCCAGTGCCACCTCGGCCGCCAATCTCGAATGGATCGTTCGCGAATTCCTCGAACATGGCGGCGAAGCCGGCAAGTCGCCATTCGAATTGTGCAGCGAACTGGTGGCGTCCGTCGATCCCAACAGCGACATCCCGATCTATCATCCCTTCCTTTATGGCTCGCAGCAGAATGGCCATGCGCGCGCCGGCTTCTACGGCATCGCCGGCTGGCACAGCCGAGCCCATCTGCTGCGTGCGCTGTTCGAGGGGGTCGCCTTCGAGCACAAGCGCCATGTCGAGAC
>NZ_RZRR01001420.1:0-795 GCF_003998555.1 Mesorhizobium sp. M7A.F.Ca.CA.002.09.1.1
GTGCGGATGTTGGCGGCGCCGCTTTTGGCGCGGCCGATCACCGTGCCGTCCGCCGTTGCCAGGGCGGCCCTGCAGCTGGTGCCGCCGCCATCGATTCCGAGCACGAAATTCACGTTGATTTCTCCTCCGGGCGGATAATACCAATAAAATACCAATAGCCAAGGATTAATTTCCGTTTCAAAAAGTTTAAGCCGTATTTTATTGAAGAATCTGCCTATTTCGGCGGCTCAGCGATTTCCGGCCCGCGAATTCGTTAATGCGTGTGGACAAGTGGTATTTTTTTGGTATTGTTCTGGTATTGGAGGAACCGGGATGGCCGAAACGCGCACCGAAGCGCTTCACAAAAATGCCGAGGGGCTGGATATCCAGCCTCCGGACGCCATCCTTTCCTATTTGGCCGATGCGCAGATCGAAGCCGCCAAGGTGGTGCGCCATGCCATTCCATCCATCGCCAGGGCCGCCGAGATCATCGCCGGCAGGCTGAAGAGCGGGGGCAAGCTTGCCTACGCCGCGGCCGGCAGCTCAGGCCTGATGGCACTGGCCGATGCGCTGGAGCTGCCGGGCACCTTCGGCATTCACCGCGACCGCATCGCCATCCTGATCGCCGGCGGCGACGACGCTTTCCGCACGCTGGCCGGCGGGCCGGAAGACGATACCGAGGAAGCCGCGGCAGCGGTCGCCGAGGCCGGCCTCGGCAAGGGCGACTGCCTGATCGCCATTTCCGCCAGCGGCACGACGCCCTATGCCGTGCGGGCCATCGAGGAGGCTGCCCGCCGCGGCGCTGCCACCATCGGC
>NZ_RZRR01000141.1:0-8572 GCF_003998555.1 Mesorhizobium sp. M7A.F.Ca.CA.002.09.1.1
GCCTTCCGGACGCAATGCCATTGCCGGGCCACCCGCATGCAATAGCTTGCCAGAACCAGGCAGCGAGAGGCCGGCGGCAAGCCGGTCCGAAGAGGAGAACCAATGCCAAATCATCCGAAGCTCATCGCACTCGCCGTCATGCTTGCGGTTCCCGGGCGCGCCTTTGCCCTCGAGGACAGCTACCTGCCGGCCGACAAGATCCCCTATGTGGCGGAAGTACCCGACCAGCCGCATCGTCTTGGCCCATTGTGGGGCGAGCGGGCCAAGGGTCCGGCAGGCACGTTGCTGAAGGTTCCCGGCAACTGGCGCGCACCGGTCCATGCGCACACCGCGGATTACCGTGCGGTGGTCATAAAGGGGATGTGGGCGCACTGGCAGATGGATGGCGGCGAGGCGACCAAGGTCGAACTGCCTCCTGGATCCTACTGGACCCAGAAAGCCAATGAGATGCATGACGACGCCTGCGTCTCCGACACGGAATGCGTGATCCTGCTGATCAACGACACGCCCTACGAAACCTACTTCCAGAAATAGGCTGGGATGCGGCTACGAGGCGTGACGCAAGCTGACGCCGCTGCCCTTGTCGAACAGCACCACCTTGTCGGGGTTCCAGGCAAAGCGCACCGCCTGCTCGATGGCGACGTCGGTCCTGGCCGGCACGGTTGCACGCAGTGTCGCGTCGCCGACGCGCAGCGTCAGGATCTTTTCGACGCCGTGGTTCTCGACGTCGTGGACACGCGCCTCGACCGGCGCGCCGCTCTCGAGATAGACGTCCTCGGGACGAATGCCGAAGACGAGCGGGCGACCGTCGGTCGCCCCGCCCGCTTTGGCTCCCCCTGAAAAAGGCAATTCGAAATTCAGCGGCGCCATCACCGCGCGGCCGTTCACGAGCTTGCCGTCGATGAGGTTCATCGGCGGCGAGCCGACGAAGCTCGCCACATAGGTGTCGCGTGGATTGTTGTAGATCTCATGCGGTGTGCCGGTCTGGACGATTCGGCCATGGTTGAGCACGCCGACCTTGTCACCCATCGACATCGCCTCGATCTGATCGTGGGTGACGAACAGGAAGGTGGCGCCGAGCTGTATCTGCAGGTTCTTCAGTTCAGTCCGCAGCGCCTCGCGCAGCTTGGCGTCGAGCGCAGACAGCGGCTCGTCCATCAGGAACACACGCGGCTTGCGCACGATGGCGCGGCCGATCGAGACGCGCTGCATCTCGCCGCCGGACAGCCGATCCGTCTTGCGGTCGAGCAGATGCTCGATCCGCAGCGTACGGGCGGCACGGTCGACACGGTCCTTGATCTCGGCGTCGGGCAGCCGGCGAATTTTCGGCTTCAGCGGGAATTCGAGATTTTCGCGCACCGTGTAGCGCGGATAGAGCGAATATTGCTGCAGCACCAGCGCCACGTCACGCTCGGCCGCACCCCAGTCGGCAACGTCGACGCCGTCGATGAAGACCTGGCCTTCGCTGGGCTTCTCCAGGCCGGCGATAAGCCGCAGCGTCGTCGTCTTGCCGGCGCCCGTCTCGCCCAGCAGCACGAAGAACTCGCCATCGGCAATATCGAGATCGAGCCCGGTGAGCGCCGTGTGGTTGCCGAAGGTCTTCGAGATGTTCTTGAGCTGGATATGGGCCATCAGAGTCTCACCTCAAGCGACTTGCCGCTTGCCTTGTCGAAGAAATGCGCCTGGGTCGGGTCGATCCTGGCGAAGACCCTTTCACCGGGTCCGGCAACGAAGCCGCTCTTGGTGCGGGCCCGCAGCAACTCGGTTCCGACCTTGAGATCGACGATGTCGAAGGAGCCGAGCGGCTCGACGATATGTGTGTCGACAGGCACGAAGCCCTCGGTCGCCTCGCGCCGGATGAGCACGCCTTCCGGCCGTATGCCAAGCGCCAACTGGCCGCCGGCATGGCCGTTGAGCTTCGACAGCAGGGCTCGCGGGAACTCGAAGCCGGCGGCGGCTCCACCGACCGTCACCGAAACCGAGGACGTCGTCTCGGCCACCGCCGCATCGGTGACATTCATCACCGGGCTGCCGACGAATTGCGCCACGAACAGATTTGCCGGCTGCGAATAGACCTCGTCGGGCGTGCCGACCTGCTGCAAGACGCCTGCGTGCATGATGACGATGCGGTCGGCCAGGCTCATGGCCTCGATCTGGTCGTGCGTGACATAGATGGTGGTCGAGCCCTGCTTGATGTGCAGCCGCTTGATTTCCGCGCGCATCTCCTCGCGCAGCTTGGCGTCGAGCGCGCCGATCGGCTCATCCATCAGCATGGCTTTCGGCCGCCGCACCAGAGCGCGGCCAATGGCGACGCGCTGCATGTCGCCACCCGAGAGCGCCGACGGCTTCTTGTCCAGCAGGTCGGTGATCTGCAGCGTCTTGGCGACGGAGCGCACCTCGCTGTCGATCTCCGTCTTGCTCTTGCGCGTGGCACGCAAGGGGAAGGCGATGTTCTCGTAGACGCTCATATGCGGATAGAGCGAGAACGACTGGAACACCATGGCGATGTCGCGATCGGCGGCCTTCAAATGCTGCACCGGCTTGCCGTCGATGAAGATGTCGCCCTCGTCGATGGTTTCCAGCCCGGCGATGGCGCGCAGCGTCGTCGTCTTGCCGCAGCCCGATTGGCCGAGCAGCACGATGAACTCGTTGTCGGCGATCTTGAGGTTCAGGTCCTTGATGACCTGGACGGCGCCGAAGAATTTCTGGACGCCGCGAAGCTCGATCTGGGTCAATGCTGTGCTCCCGGATTGCGCACCTGGCCGGTGCCGGCCTTCTCCTCGGGCGCGATCTTGGAGGTTACGTTGAAGCCGACGAGCCCGATCAGGATGATGGTCAGGCCATAGCTGTGCAGCAGCATGTTCCAGGGCTGGCAGAGCGCGACGATGCCGAGCACCATCAATATCTGCGACCCAGGTTCAAGGTATTTCTGGTTGAAGGCGCGAAAACTCATTTGCGGATCGCTCCGAAGGACATGCCGCGCAGCAGATGATTGCGAAGCAGGAAGGTGAAGATGGCGACCGGCAGCAGGAACAGGAAGGTTCCGGAGGCGATCACCGTCCAGTCCGGCAGGCCCGAACCGACCTGGCTCGGGATGAAGGGAGGCGCGGTCTGGGCGCGGCGGTTGGTCATGATCAGCGCAAAGGCGTATTCGTTCCATGCGGTGATGAAACAGAACACGGCGGTGGCGGCGATGCCCGTGGCGGCCTCCGGCAGCACGATCTTGAAGAACGCCTCCATGCGCGTGTAGCCGTCGACAAGCGCGGCCTCCTCATATTCCTTCGGAATCTCGTCCATGAAACCCTTCATCAGCCACACGGAGAAGGACAGGTTGAAGGCGGTGTAGAGAATGATCAGGCCCAGATGCGTATCGTTGAGCCCGACTGCCCGGTACATCAGGAACATCGGGATGGCGACCACCACCGCCGGCAACATGCGCGTCGACAGGATGAAGAAGAGCAGGTCCGCTTCCCCCTTCACCTTGAAGCGCGAGAAGCCATAGGCGGTGAATGTCCCCATGCCGACCGCCAACACCGTCGAGGTGATGGCGATGATGAGCGAGTTCAGGAAGCGGCTCGGATATCCCGACCATTGCACCTGGCCCTTGCCGTCGCGCACGATCTTCTCGCCGCCGTCGAACACGACGCGCTCCCACCACGGGGCGGCGGCATATTCTTCGGCCGACGGCGGGCTGCGCAACTGTGAGCGCTTTGTGAAAAGTTTGACGAAAGGCGAGATGGTCGGCTCGAACATCACCGTCGGCGGGATCGTCGTGGCCAGGTTGCGTGGCTTGAACGAGGTCGCCACGATCCAGTAGATCGGCGCCAGGAAGATGATCGTCACCAAAAGGACGGCGACAATAGCGACCTTGTTGAGCGCCCGTTCACCCGAAGTCTGGACGGCCGCCATCTCAGCGCTCCTTAACTTTGTTGAGGTATTTCACATAGATGTTGGTGATCGCCAGCACCATGATCAGCACGATATAGGCAAGCGCGCAGGAGCGCCCCGTCTGCCATTCCTGGAAAGCCATCTTGTAGAGACGGATGGAAATCACCTCCGTGCTCGGCTGCGTCGACAGCACATAAGCAAGATCGAAAGTCTTGAAGGCTTCCATGGTGCGGAAGATGACCGCGATCATCAGGATCGGCGCGACCAGCGGCAGCGTGATGCGGAAGAAGGTATAGAACGGCCCGGCGCGGTCGATCGCGGCAGCTTCGTAAAGATGCTTCGGCACCGCCGAAAGCCCGGCGAGCGACAACAGCATGACGAAGGGCGACCACATCCAGATGTCCGTGAACGCGACCGCGTAGAGCGCCATCTTCGGGTCGCCGAGCCATTGGAATTTGCCGAGGTCGAGCACGTAGTTGATGACACCCCAGGACGGATCGTAGAGCAGCTTCCAGAACAGGCCGACCACCGCCATCGAGAGCATCATCGGCAAGAGCAGCAATGTCGTGATCAGGCCCTTGAGCGGAATGGTGCGATTGAGCAGCATTGCCGTTCCAAAGCCGACGACAACCTGACCGACGACCGAGACGATGACGTATTTCGCGGTCACCGCGAAATTGTTCCAGATATAAGGGTCGCTGAGGAGCTCGCGATAGTTCTTCAGTCCGACGAAATTGGCCGGCGCATTGGTCGATGCGCGGAAGTCGGTGAAGGAATAGCCGAGCGAATAGATCAGCGGAAAGATGTTGAAGACGATCAGGAACACGATCGTCGGGATGATGAAGAGGTTGCGTATCGAAATGTCGCTGAGGCCGCGAGAGGCGGCTCTGGAGGAGGTATTCAGCGGTGTGATCATTGTGGTCGCCAAGACCTGCTCCCATTCCTGAAAAAGAAAACGGAGGAGGCGCAGGCCTCCTCCGCACTACATGTCGGTTATTGGCCGCGGCCGTATTTCTTGAACGTGGCGTCCCAATCCTTCGCCAGCGCATCCAGCATTTCCTTGGCCGTACCATCGCCGTTTACGATGTACGGATAGACACGCTGGTTGAGCTGCTGCAGCAGTTCCGCATACTCCGGCACCGCCCAGAAGTCCTTGACCTTGAACATCGTGTCGTAGAAGGCCTTGTTGTAGGGCGTGGCGTTCTGGAACTCGGCCGATTCCAGCACGGCCTTGTTGCAGGTGTAGCCGCCGAGGGCCGCCCACTTCTTCTGCGTATCGTCCTGGATGAACCACTTCAGGAATTTCATCGCCTCTTCCTTGTTGTTGGAATAGGAGACGACGGAAATGCCCTGGCCGCCGAGCGCGGCGAACTGCTCGCCACCTGGACCTGCCGGGTTGGCGAAGAAGCCGGTGTTCTTGGCGTTCGGGTTCGACGCCTCGTTGATCAACGAGGGGAAGAAGGCGAAGTAGTTCATGCTCATCGCCGCCAGGCCTTCGGTGATGGCCTGGTTGTTCTCGACGAAAAAGGCGTTGGTCCAGCCCGGAGGCGTGAAGCCGAACAGCTTGCGGTAGTTTTCCGCCGCGGCCACCGCCTTGTCCGAGTTGATGATGCCGTCGACCTTGTAGGTGCCGAAGTCGCCGAGCTCACCGCCATACGAGAACAGCGCGTTCTCGAAGCCCATCGCCAGGCCGTCATACTGGTTCTGTGTGTAGATGGCGATGCCGTAGCGGTTCTGGTCGGGCCTGTTGAAGAACTCCGCGATGTCGGTCATTTCCTTGAAGGTCTTCGGAACGGCAAGGTCGTAGCCATACTTGGCCTTGAACGCTTCCATTTCCTTCGGATCCTCGAACCAGTCCTTGCGGTAGGCCCAGCCCACGGCGTCGCCCTCGGCCGGGATCGACCAGTATTTGCCGCTGTTGCCGGGATATTCGGAGTAGAACTTGACCGTCGCCGGAGCCATCTTGTCGAGAACCTTGTTCTCTTTGACGAAGTCGGTGAGGTCGACATAGTGACCGCCCTCGGAGGCGGCACCAAGCCATTGCGAGTCGCCGACGACCAGGTCATAGGCGCTGCCCTTGGCGTTGAACTCGGTAAAGGCCTTGGTCTGGAAGTCGGCCCACGGGGTGGTTTCCACCGTGATCTTGACGCCGGTTTGCTTCTCGTACTCGTTGCCGAGCTCCTGCAGATAGTTTGCGGGATCCCATTCAGCCCAGAAGATGGTGAGTGACTTTTCCTGCGCGTAAACGGACGTTCCGCAGGCAAGCGTTAAGCCGATACCAGCAAGTACGCTGGTCACTAACTTGCGCATAATGATTTCCTCCCTTGTGCGCGTTCTACCTTATCGTGCGAGCCGGCAACGTGGCCGGCCCTGGTAGTTCCTCCCGTGATCGCACCTTTCCGGTTTCGAGCCTCCTCGCCCCGCCGGAAAATGGATCGCAGCCCTCACTTTCGATCCGCTTTTCTGATCCAATCTGGTATTACCAATTTTGCATGCGCGTCAAGCCCTTTCTTGGCAGCTTGACGTGGCCATTTCCATCGGATTACCGCTTTATCTGCCTGTTTTACCAAGATTTTCCTACTCAGTGATATGATCGGGTATTGTCCAATACCCCACCCAACCGCTAAGATCAGTAGTGTGCATGCCAATCTGGTCGAACCAGTTAGGCTCTATTTCACGACTGCCTTCGGATCGAGGCTGCCTCCTTCATCGACCGATTCCGCCACTGCCGCACGCACCAGCGCCCCGGCCGCCCACTGTGCGACCGACATCGTCCGGCGGCTGTCCAGCCCCCAGATATCCTTGAGCACGATCAGCACCTCGACGCCGAAGATAAGCGACAGCGCCTGTGCCAGCCGCTTGAAGTCGCGCGGCGGCAAACGGCCCTTGAGCGGCGCGATCGCATCCTTCAGCAGGTCGATGCGGTGGCCACGCGTAAAGGCGGGCTCACCGCCCAGCGTGCCGGCCTGACGCCGCGCCCATTGATCGAGCGACAGCTTCAGTGCTGCCTTGAACGTAGCCTCGAAGGCCTCGATGCGCGGCATGGCCGTGTCGAACAGCTCGGCGACCCGGCGCTCGGCATCGGCGGAGGTCGATTGCCAGGTGAGGATTGGCCCCAGCCCCTCGTCGACGACGGCCTGCACCAGTGCCGACTGGCTCGGGAAGTAACGATAGGCGGTGGCGCGGGAAACCTCGGCCGCCTCGGCGACCTCGCTGACCGAGGGCGTGACGCCCGCCTGCATCAGCCTTGTTGCCGTCTCCAGCATCAGCCGTTTGGTCCGCGCGCGCGGCCCACGTTCGGGCACTGGGCCGGTTGCCCGTTCAGCCTCGTCGCTCGCAGCGGATTGTTGACGTGAGACATTCATACCAATACGATACGCACGTCTCAAAAATTTGCAATGGCGTCCGCATCGTCGAGTGGCCCGGGCAATGAGCGATGGGGGCGGCATCGCGCCTGCCAGGATTGGGAGAGCGCAATGAAGCGTATCTATGTGGTGGGGACCGCGGACACCAAGGGCGAGGAACTCGCCTTCCTGGCCGATGCAATCACGGCTGCGGGCGCCCTCGTTTGTCGTGTCGATGTCGGAACGCGCGACGCAACCATCCCCGTCGATATCAGCGCGAGGGAAATCGCCGACCATCATCCCGGCGGCAGTGAAACCGTGCTCGGCGGCAATGATCGCGGCGCCGCGGTCGCCGCAATGGGCATCGCCTTCGCCCGCTTTGCCCAATCGCGCAACGACATCGCGGCCATGATCGGCATTGGCGGCGGTGGCGGCACATCGATCGTCACGTCGGGCATGCGCGCCCTGCCGCTCGGCCTGCCCAAGATCATGGTCTCGACGCTCGCCTCCGGCGACACCGCTCCCTACGTCGATGTCTCCGACATCATCATGATGCCTTCTGTGACCGACATGGCCGGACTGAACCGGCTCTCCCGTGTCGTGTTGTACAACGCGGCTCAAGCCATATCAGGCATGGCGGCCAGCCCGGCGCCACCACCCGACGGCAAACCATCGATCGGCCTCACCATGTTCGGCGTCACCACGCCTTGCGTGACCGCCATCGCCGACCAGCTCCGTTCCGGATATGACTGCATGGTCTTCCACGCCACCGGCACTGGCGGCCGCAGCATGGAAAAGCTGGCCGACAGCGGCTTGCTGTCCGGCGTCGTCGACATCACCACGACCGAAGTCTGCGATCTTCTGTTCGGCGGCGTGCTGCCGGCGACGGAGGATCGTTTCGGCGCCGTCGCACGCACGGGGCTGCCCTATGTCGGCTCCGTCGGCGCGCTCGATATGGTGAACTTCTGGGCGCCTTCGACCATCCCGGAGCACTATCGCGACCGGCTGTTCTACGAACACAATCCCAATGTCACGCTGATGCGCACCACGGCGGACGAATGCCGTGCGATCGGCGAGTGGATCGGCACCAGGCTCGCCCGCTGCGGGGGACCGGTGCATTTTCTCATCCCGGAAAAAGGCGTCTCGGCGCTCGACATCGAAGGCGGCGCCTTCTTCGACCCGGAAGCCGACGCCGTTCTGTTCGATGCCATCGAGCGCACCATCAAGCCCAACGGCAAGCGCCGCGTGACGCGCCTGCCGCTGCATATCAACGACCCGGAATTCGCAAAGGCAGCAACAGCGGCCTTCCTCGACATCGCCAGACAGTGAGAGACCTCAAA
>NZ_RZRR01001421.1:0-793 GCF_003998555.1 Mesorhizobium sp. M7A.F.Ca.CA.002.09.1.1
CCGCAGGCAGATATTTTTCCGGTTTCTCGATGAAATCGGCGGGGCCGCCAAGCGCGGCCACCATGCGTGCGAAAGTGGCGGCGGCGCGGCCGCTGGCGAGCGTCTCGGTGGCGCGCCGCATGCCATCCTGGTTGGACGACACCAGCCCGGCCGACTGCAGCATTTCGGCGGCCAGCGCCAGCGTCACATCTTCGAGCCGACGGTCACGATACCGGCCGGTGAGGAAATCGACGGCGTTGCGCACCTCGACTGCGTTGCCGGCGGCCGACGCCAGCGGCTCGTTCATGCCGGTGATCAACGCCGAGGCCTTCAGTCCGGCGCCGTTGGCGATCTCAACCAGGCTGTTGGCGAGTGCGGTGGCGTCGCGCGATTTTTCCATGAAGGCGCCGTTGCCGACCTTGACGTCGAGCACCAGCGATTGCAGCCCGGCCGCCAGCTTCTTCGACAGGATCGAAGCGGTGATCAGCGGCACCGATTCGACCGTGCCGGAGACGTCGCGGATCGCATAGAGTCGTCGATCGGCGGGCGCGAGGTCGGCGGTCTGGCCGATGATGGCACAGCCTGTTTCGAGCACCGCCTTGCGAAACAGCGCGACATCGGGCTGGCTGATGTAGCCCGGGATGGCATCCATCTTGTCCAGCGTACCGCCGGTGTGGCCAAGGCCACGGCCCGAGATCATCGGCACATAGGCGCCGCAGGCGGCGACGATCGGCGCCAGCATCAGCGAGACATTGTCACCGACGCCGCCGGTCGAATGCTTGTCGGTGACCGGGCCAGGCAGGTCCGACCAGTC
>NZ_RZRR01001422.1:0-791 GCF_003998555.1 Mesorhizobium sp. M7A.F.Ca.CA.002.09.1.1
GTGCCCTATGTGGGGATCGGCGCGCTGGCCTGCGGGGGACTGGCGTCGTTCTGCTGGTTCCTGTTCATCGCGCCGGATCTCACCTGGCGCATCCTGGCGATGAACTTCGCTTTCGGCGGTATCAGCCTTCTGGTTGCCGCCGAACTGCGCCCGGTGCGCAACAACGGCCCGACCGAGAAAATCCTGTTCGTGCTGTCGCTGCTGTCGGGCGTCAACTTCTTCGTGCGCACCCTTATCGTCGTCATCGCGCACGGGCCCTTCACGAGCTATGACGGGTTCTATGGCTCGTCCTACTGGACGACGGCGCTGCTGTCGCACGCGCTGCTGTCGCTGCTTATCGCGCTGTGCCTGTTTTCCGCCGCGGCACTCGACGTGTTGAAGGCGTTGAAGACCGAGACCTTTACCGACCCCCTGTCGGGCCTGCTCAACCGGCGTGGCTTCGAGGAGCGCGGCATGCTGCTCTTGCGGCACTGCGCCTCGGCGCGGTTCCCGGTCGCGTTGGTGCTGGCCGACCTCGATCATTTCAAGGCGCTCAACGATGTGCATGGGCATGGGGCGGGCGATCGCGTGATTGCCGATTTCGCCGCCAAGCTTCGGTCGGCGGCCGGCGCGCGCGGTGTTGCCGGGCGTATCGGCGGCGAGGAATTCGCCGTGCTGCTGCCACTCAGCGATCTTGCCGCGGCACGGCTGTTCGCCGAAGCGGTGCGCACGGTCTATTCGGCCGGCCATGTCGACGGGCTTCCCCAGGGAACGAAGGTGACGGCAAGCTTCGGCGTGGCGGCCCGCAGCGG
>NZ_RZRR01001423.1:0-791 GCF_003998555.1 Mesorhizobium sp. M7A.F.Ca.CA.002.09.1.1
ATATCCGGCCGGCCATGTGCATCTCCTCGGCGGTGCTCGACTTTCCCGAAAACCGCGCCTCCCCGGTTGCCGCGCGCGTCACCTTCCGCACCTCGAATGGCCTGCCGGTGACGATGGACCTCGACTGGCTGCAGACAGGCCCGCAAAGCTGGGACATCCTGGCCGACACCGACAAGGGCGCCATGGCGCTGTCGGGCGGCGGCTCGAAGCCCGCCATCGATGGCAAGCTCATTCACGAAGAGCCGGAAGCGGAATATCCGATGCTCTACAAGCGCTTCGCCGAGATCGTGCGCGCCGGCGTTTCCGATGTCGATCTGGCCCCGCTCCAGCATGTCGCTGACGCCTTCATGCTCGGCAAGCGCAACGTAGTCGAGGCGTTTTTCGATTGAGCTCTGGAACCGCACTCGCTGATCGCGCGCGGGGGTCGCAGGTTGGGAATAGTCGCGCGACAGGATTGTCGCGCGACTGAGAACCAGCGGATCGCCAGGCTCAATTCCTGGTCCTGCAACCGGCACGCTTGACCATGTCGGCAATGATCAGTGGCGTCGCCGGTGTCTGAGACCAGTTACCCTGACGAGGGGCGCCCGCTTCAAGGGCGGCGCGCACCGCTCGTGTATCCAGGCCGAAAGAACTCTTGCAGGAAACGAGGCCGCCATTGCCGATCGTGTCGGCGATCACGCCGGCGGCTTCGCCAACCCCGGCGACATAGGCGACCAGCGTTTGCCTGGCGACCGGGCTGGTGTCGGCCTTGTCGAGCATTTCCATCACCTGCCCCACCGATATCCGGCCTG
>NZ_RZRR01001424.1:0-789 GCF_003998555.1 Mesorhizobium sp. M7A.F.Ca.CA.002.09.1.1
GTGCCGGATGGCGGCACTTGGCGCCGGCGCCAATGAGGAAGCGGCGCAATCGCTCACTGCTTCGATCATATCAGCCGAGGCCGAAGGGCTTTCCTCGGTCGGTCTGTCGCATTTCATCGACTATCTCGAGGCGCTGGAAGCCGGACGCATCGACGGCAATGCCGACCCGGTGATCACACGGCCGGCGCTGGCAGTCTATCTCTCCGATGCACGCGGCGGGCTGGCGCATACCGGCTTCGACCGCAACATCGACGACCTCGCCAAGGCGGCAAAGCTGTTCGGTGTCGCCATCTTCTCGCAGAAGAACGCCTATACATGCGGCGCGCTCGGCTATTTCACCGGAAGGCTGGCAGCACAAGGACTGGTGTCGTTCGCAGCCACCAACGGCCCGGCCGTGCTTGCCGGCTCGGGCTCGGTCAAGCCGGTCTACTGCACCAACCCGATGTCGTTTGCCGCGCCTGCCGCCGACGGGGCGCCGCTGGTCATCGACCAGTCGTCGAGCGCCACCGCTTTCGTCAACATCCGCAAAGCGGCCGAGGACGGCAAGACAATCCCGGAAGGCTGGGCACTGGACGCCAGCGGCAATCCGACCACCGATCCCGCCGCCGCCATGAAGGGTGCAATGCTCGCCTTCGGCGGTCAGCGCGGCGCCAACATCGCGCTGATGGTCGAGGTGCTGGCGGCGGGCCTGTCGGGCGCCAACTGGTCGCTCGACGCGCCATGGTTCAGCGGCGGGCCGGACAGCCCCGGCACGGGACTGTTCGTGCTTGCTATCGAACCCAAGCTGCT
>NZ_RZRR01001425.1:0-789 GCF_003998555.1 Mesorhizobium sp. M7A.F.Ca.CA.002.09.1.1
CGGCGAGGTAGAGGTCAAGAACACCAGCAACATCACGACCGTGGGCTCCCTCTCACACGGCATTCTCGCCCAGTCGGTCGGCGGCGGTGGCGGCAATGGCGGATCTGTCGGAACGTTTGCCGTCGGTCTGTTCGGCGCCGCTTCCGTGGCGATCGGCGGCGGTGGCGGCGATGGCAATCTCAGCAACCAGGTCACGGTCACCCACAAAGGTGACATTCATGTCGGCGGCATGGGCTCGAAGGCCATCCTTGCGCAATCGGTCGGTGGCAGTGGCGGCAACGGCGGTTCGGCTTATTCAGGCGCGGTCAGCGCTGGTCTCTACGTGTCCGCTTCGGTCGGGGTTGCCGTGGGTGGCGAGGGCGGCAACGGAGGCAATGGTGGAAAGGTAACGGTTCGGGCTGATGGCAACCTGATTGCCGACACCGACGCAGCCGGTTCCGGCGGCATCGTTGCCCAGTCCATCGGCGGCGGCGGCGGCAATGGCGGCCGCGCTGCCACGATTTCGGGTGCAGCCAGCACGGGGGTCAGCGTTTCACTCGGTGTCACTGTTGGTGGCTGGGGTGGCGACGGTGGCAAGAGCGACCTCGTCATCGTCGACAGCGGCATGAATGGCGGCGGCAGCATCGTTACCAAAGGCGCCAACGCGATCGGCATCCTCGCGCAATCGGTGGCCGGTAGCGGCGGCAATGGCGGCGATTCCTGGGGAGCTGCAGGCGGCTTCGGGGTCAACGCCAGCATCAATGCGACAGTCACCATCGGTGGCGGCGGCGGCAAGGGCAACATCAGCGG
>NZ_RZRR01001426.1:0-787 GCF_003998555.1 Mesorhizobium sp. M7A.F.Ca.CA.002.09.1.1
ATACCTTGCTGGCCGTATCGGCTGCCTCGCCTTCGCGCTCCAAGGTGTTTTGAGCGGCTGAATTCCACTCCATGACCTTCCTGTCGCTGTTCAGGATCAGGTAGCCACAACCGATGCGATCAAGCATTCTCACAACAGATGCAAGGCTGCTCTGCCGTGGCTCGACAGCAACGCTGTCGAACCGTTGTGGTGCTTGATGCCAAGCGGAAGCATGGTCACCTTGCGTTCTCAAGGCGGAGACAGGCTTTCCCCCGAAACTTCCATATTGGCGACCAAGAATTCCATCATCTTGCCTACCAACCAGTGCCATTTTCTTACCTCCCGCAAAACGGCAACGCCTCCCAGTCAAAAGGAGGTGCCTTAAACATGTCAGTCAGGTCGCTTGGAGAGTAGCGGTCCGATCCGCCCCCGACATCGGACAAAATGCGCGCTACAATCCCGGGGAACAATCCTGCGGTCGGACTAGTCTGTACGCTTTTCGGTCTAATCTCGACGGACTAGTCAGAAGGTTATAGTCTGGCACATGCGTTTGCATTCGCTCAGTTTGCATCCGAACAGCTCAGGCAAGTTGCTGACCCGCCTTGCCTCGATGTCGCTCCTGATAGCGACACTTGCAGTCGAGACAGCGCTGCCGACCTCTGTGGCATACGACATCGGCTTTTTTGAGTTTGTTCCCGCCATTATTGCCATCTCATATTTCGAAGATCGCATGATCGCTCTTGCGGCAACATTTGTGATGGTTGCCGTCGGCTTGTTGACGCGGGATGTCCTGCACCATCCAATCGAT
>NZ_RZRR01001427.1:0-786 GCF_003998555.1 Mesorhizobium sp. M7A.F.Ca.CA.002.09.1.1
CCGGCACCGAGATCAAACTCGACGGCGAGGACCTGCTCATCATGAAGGAAAGCGACGTGATGGGTATCATCGATGAGATCGCCGAAGTGAAGAAGGCCGCCTGACGGCTTCTTGTATCCAACCAGTCAACGAATGCTGCCTAGATAAAGGAGTGATCCAATGGCTGCCAAAGAAGTGAAATTCCATACCGAAGCGCGCGAGAAGATGCTGCGCGGCGTCGACATCCTTGCCAATGCGGTGAAGGTGACGCTCGGTCCCAAGGGGCGCAATGTGGTCATCGACAAGTCGTTCGGCGCGCCGCGCATCACCAAGGACGGCGTCACCGTCGCCAAGGAGATCGAACTGGAGGACAAGTTCGAGAACATGGGCGCCCAGATGGTGCGTGAGGTGGCCTCCAAGACCAACGACCTTGCCGGCGATGGCACGACGACCGCAACGGTGCTTGCACAGGCGATCGTCAGGGAAGGGGCCAAGGCGGTTGCCTCGGGTATGAACCCGATGGATCTGAAGCGCGGCATCGACAAGGCGGTCGATGCGGTGGTCGCCGAACTGAAGACCAATGCCCGCAAGGTCACTCGAAACGACGAGATCGCGCAGGTCGGCACCATCTCCGCCAATGGCGATGCCGAAATCGGCCGCTTCCTCGCTGAGGCGATGGAGAAGGTCGGCAATGAAGGCGTCATCACGGTGGAGGAGGCCAAGACCGCCGAGACCGAACTCGAAGTCGTGGAAGGCATGCAGTTCGATCGCGGCTACCTCTCGCCCTATTTCATCACCAACCAGGAC
>NZ_RZRR01001428.1:0-785 GCF_003998555.1 Mesorhizobium sp. M7A.F.Ca.CA.002.09.1.1
GCAGTGGCGCGGCGCATCTGGAGGATCTGCAGGCGCACCGGCCTTTTCGCGACTTCGTCTATGAGCTCAAGGCTGGCAGCGCCGACTGTCGCTGGGTTTTGACATCAGGCTTTCCAAAGTTCGACGACGAAGGAAGATTTGCCGGCTATCGCGGCATCGGCCGCAACGTCACGGCTCTGGCCGGCGCCTTCAAAAGTCTGGGGCGGGAACCATCGGGTGACGGCGAGCCCGACCAGCATCTGGCCGACCTCGAGCGGACGATGGACGCCATGCATATGGGCGTCGTGCTTCTCGATGCCAGGCTCGACACGCTGATCGTCAACAAGGCCTATCGCGACCTCTCGAGGATTCCGGACGGCGCTGTTGCCGTCGGCGCTCCGTTCAGCCTGTTGATGGAGCTCAACCGCCGCAGCGGCATCTATGGCGACATCGACGAACAGCAATGGCAGCGCTACCTCGCTACTCGCCTCGACGAGATTCGCGCCGGATCCGTCGCGCCGCGCGAATTTGTCCATGCCAACGGCAGGACGATGATGTTTTCGGTGACGGCGTTGTCCGGGGGCAAGCGGCTGCTGACCTACTATGAGGTCACCGAGATCAAGCAGCGCGATGCGGAGATCAAAAACGCCAATGCCAGGAATGCCGAGACCTTCGCCAGTCTCCGCACAATGGTCGACCAGATGCCGATCGGTGTCCTCGTGCTCGACGCCGATATGCGCGCCGAGATCATCAACCGTGCTTTCTATGATTTCTGGCAGATCGACGCCCGGCGCGCCGAGATCGGC
>NZ_RZRR01001429.1:0-781 GCF_003998555.1 Mesorhizobium sp. M7A.F.Ca.CA.002.09.1.1
TGCCCGAATTCCCCGGCCGCTTCGCCGGCAGCCCACTGTGGGTCGAGGCGTCGCTCGACGCCAGCAATGCCGAGAACCGGCCGGTGCGCACCGGCGACGGCGTCTCGCCTATCATGATCACCGCCAATGATTTTGCCGGCGCCTGGGCGGTCGACGAGAATGGCGATCCGCTGCTGCCGACCGTACCGGCGGACCCGATGCAGCGCGTCTACGCGCTGCGCGCCGGCGTCAACATCATGATGTACATGCTGACCGGCAACTACAAATCCGACCAGGTGCACGTGCCCATACTGCTCGAACGGCTGGGGCAGTAAGATGAGTTTGTTTGGTTCCCTCCGGTCGCGGATAAACCCTCCCCAAAAAGAGGAGGGTAAGGGATGAACTGGTCGATTTCCTTCGAACCGCTGATCTCCTGGCCCCTGTTGGCCTTGGCGCTGGTGCCGCTGGCGCTGCTGGCGCTTGTCGGCCTGTGGTTTCGCCAGCGCGGCTCGGTCTTCCGCTTCATCGCCCTTTTGGCGCTCGCCGCCGCTTTGTTCAACCCGGTGTTCCTCAACGAGGAGCGCGAGCCGCTGAAAAGCGTTGTCGCCCTCGTCGTCGACCGCAGCCAGAGCCAGGATATCGGCGATCGCACCAAGCAGACCGACGAGGCGCTGGCCGGGCTGCAGCAGCGGCTTGGCCGCTTCAAGCAGTTCGACGTGCGCGTCGTCGAGGCCGGCAAATCCGAGGCCGCCGAAGAGCCGTGTCTCGGTGCGCTCTTCGGCGGCCTCGGATTTGCCGGCCT
>NZ_RZRR01001430.1:0-781 GCF_003998555.1 Mesorhizobium sp. M7A.F.Ca.CA.002.09.1.1
CGGGTCGGGTTCGTCCGAGGCGAGGCCCGCCGGCGCCCGCAGCCGGTCGCCGAGCAGTTGCACCAGCATCGGGTTGTCGGCGAATTTGGCGTGGTTGAGGCGGTCGCCGCCCTTGGCCTGGGAAAGATCGACCACCGACACGCCATAGCTGGCGAGGTCTGCAGCGTTGCCGTAGTCGCCGACGCGCGGCTTGTCGCCCGAGATCAGGGACGAGAGCTTGAGAGCCCGGTCATCCGCAGAGAGCAGGATGGCGAACGGCTTGTCGGGTTTGCCGTAGCGGATCATCTGCTTCTTGAAGACGTCGACATCGATGTCGGGCGAGGCCAGGATGACGTAGCCCAGTTTGCCGCCGAGATCCCGGTCGCCGGTGATGGCAAGCTGGCGCAGCGTCTCCATGGTCACCCAGGTTCCCATCGAATGGGCGATGATGTCGATGCTCTTGACCTTTGTCTTGGCCAGCATCCTGAGCGTCGCCTCGAGGTCGTCGCGCGCTGCGTTGGCGCTTTCCTTGTCGTAGATGTAACCCGTGGTCTTGCCGCTCGAAGCCCAGGAGAACAGCACCGGGGTGCCGGGATATTTGGTGTCGTGGGCGATCTGCGTCAGCCGGTAGATGCCGTCGTCAAAACCGTTGTTGAAGCCGTGCACGAAAACCAGCGCACGGTCGCCGCGCATGGAAATGTCGGCGCCGACCGCTTTGGCGAACTGGGGCGCGCCTTCATAGAAAGTGACGTCCTTGGCGGTAAAATCCTTGGCAGGATTGCTGTTTGCCGATCCCTTGGCC
>NZ_RZRR01000142.1:0-8437 GCF_003998555.1 Mesorhizobium sp. M7A.F.Ca.CA.002.09.1.1
AGTATTTGGTTATGGCGTCGTTGAGGGTGAAGCCGGCCATCGCCACCATCATGAACAACGCGCCGTGAAGATTTGGAGACAGGGGCAAGACGGCTACCGGTTCTGCTAATACATATCGCCCAAAAGTGACCTCGGTTTTGGGG
Source organism: Mesorhizobium sp. M7A.F.Ca.CA.002.09.1.1 (assembly GCF_003998555.1). Lineage (NCBI taxonomy): Bacteria > Pseudomonadati > Pseudomonadota > Alphaproteobacteria > Hyphomicrobiales > Phyllobacteriaceae > Mesorhizobium > Mesorhizobium sp. M7A.F.Ca.CA.002.09.1.1. Next base: position 144 of record NZ_RZRR01000142.1, read on the forward strand.
AAACGACATGCATAAGAAACAAAGACCTGAAGCGCGTGGCCTGAATCCGTTCAAACGCGACGCGCTTTAGGCAGCAAGCCTGTAACAGTCGGGCATGAAACAGCAACAGCAAAGGACTGGGCCACAGCCTTGTTTGTGGCCCGGAATATCGCCTGCGATGGCGAACTTACTTCTTCGGCGTAAGCACCTCGGTGCCATTGCCTTCCTTGCCGGCGATCGTCCAAAGACCGTGCAGCGAACCGTCCGCCGCCACCTTGTAGACGACGAGGCCAATGTCCTTGTCCATGACATAGCCGGCGGAGAAGGCATCATCGTTGCGCATGCAGATGCCGTCGGAAGATGAGCCACCAGTTTCCCAATGGATCGCGCAGGTCGTCCCGCTGGTCAGCGTGATGGTGGCTTCGCCGCCATAGGCCGAGCCGTCGAAGTTGGTGCCGGCGACCGTATAGGTGCCGCCGATCGACTGCGCCGCCGCGGGCACGGCCGCGAGGCCAAGCAGTGCCAGAGAAAGAACGAGTTTGCGCATGGTGTATCCCCCTGCGAGCGAAGAGCAGCTTCCAGGGGAAGGCTAGGCTGGAACAGACTGGCCGTAAATCCGGCTGCGGTTCGCGAACAAGACTTTTTCTGGGGTGTGGTCCGAAACCGTCATGGCCCCTTGAGACTGCCGGCGATGGCGCCGACCAGCGGATCGTATTTCGACTTCAGCGCCGGCGGGTAGTCGACCCAGACCGTACGGATGATACCGTCTTTCCCAAACAGACGTCGCTCGTAGAATATCTTTCCATCCCTCAGGCCCGACAGCACGGCCCAGTCCTTTCCGGCCTTGCTGTAGGTGACCTTGTAGCCCGGCTTCTTGCTCGCCTTCTCCGCCGCGACAAAGCCTTTCGGCGTGTCGTCGTCGACGTTGAGGATGCCCGAGCAGATCAGGCTGGCGCCATCGGCGCTCAGCCATTGCTGTCCGTCGCCATTGTCGGGCTCCGGCTGGCGATCGGTGAAGACGTCGTCGGGAAAGGTGCAGACAGTGCCGAAGCGATCGTTCACATAGGTGAATGGCGCGGCGACCGCACTGGTTGCTGCCATTGTCGCAATGACCAGGAATGAAGAGTGCAGCCGCATGCTCGCCTCGAAGTCATGATCCCGAAGCGATATTGCATGAATTTCACGGAAAGATCAGCCGCCAGTGACGCTCATGTGGCGTGACACCGATGGGCGGCTGGTGCGGCGGTCGATGATGAAGTCATGGCCCTTGGGCTTGCGGCCGATGGCTTCGTCTATAGCTTCGGCGACCAGCTCGTTGCCTTCCGAGGCGCGCAAGGGCGCGCGCAGATCGGCGGCATCTTCCTGGCCGAGACACATATAGAGGGTGCCGGTGCAGGTCAGCCGGACGCGGTTGCAGCTCTCACAGAAATTATGCGTCATCGGCGTGATGAAGCCGAGCCGTCCGCCGGTCTCGGCGACCTGGACGTAGCGCGCCGGGCCGCCGGTCTTGAAGGGAATGTCGGTCAGCGTGAACTGGCGTTCGAGCGACGCGCGCAGCAGCGACAGCGGCAAATACTGGTCGGTGCGGTCGGCATCGATCTCGCCCATTGGCATGGTTTCGATGACCGTCAGGTCCATGCCGCGGCCATGCGCCCAGCGCATCATCTCGGGCAGCTCGGCGTCGTTGAAATCCTTCAACGCCACTGCGTTGAGCTTGACCTTGAGCCCGGCCGCCTGCGCGGCATCGATGCCTTGCATGACCTTGTCGAGATGGCCCCAGCGGGTGATCTTGTGGAATTTGTCGGCATCGAGCGTATCGAGCGAGACGTTGATGCGCCTGACGCCGCAATCGGCGAGTTCGGCGGCAAAGCGCGACAGCTGCGAGCCGTTGGTGGTCAGCGTCAGTTCTTCCAGCGCGCCGCTTTCGAGATGCCGCGACAGCTGGCGCACCAGATGCATGATGTTCTTGCGCACCAGCGGCTCACCGCCGGTCAGCCGCAATCGCCTGACGCCCTTTTCGATGAAAACCGTGCACAGCCGGTCGAGCTCTTCCAGCGACAGCAGGTCCTTCTTAGGCAGGAAGGCCATGTCCTCGGCCATGCAATAGGTGCAGCGGAAATCGCAGCGGTCGGTAACCGACACGCGGAGATAGCTGATCGTGCGGCCGAAAGGATCAATCATGTCCATGCTTCAAGCGCTTCCCGTGGCCGTGAACGGCTTCGTTATATACCGCTATGTGATACGATCCGGCCTGCTGTTCAAGATAGCGCCTCTCGATCTTTGGTAACATCTCTCAGCCGACATCGCATGTCGGTCGGTCTCATCAGACCTTTTCCCGTTTGGCGAAGCGGCGTAGGGAAGGGCGGATGACACGGGATCGAACAGCATGACCGCACCGAAAGAACTCAGGGTTTCCAAGGACCGCAAACTTCTGTCCGTCACCTTTCCCGACCACCATCCGTTCGAACTGCCGGCGGAACTGCTGCGCGTCGCCTCGCCATCGGCCGAAGTGCAGGGCCATTCGCCGGATCAGCGGGTGACGGTCCCCGGCAAGCGCAATGTGGCGATCCTGAAGATCGAGCCGGTCGGCAACTACGCCGTGCGCATCACCTTCGACGATTTCCACGACACCGGCATCTTCACCTGGAATTACCTGCATACGCTCGGCCACGAGAAGGATGCGCGCTGGGAAGCCTATCTCGCGGAGCTTGCGGAAAAGGGCCTTAGCCGGGACCGCTAGGGCATCGCTGTCGTGAAGATGTCATCGATCTGGGGTAGCGCCGGCAAAGGTTTGGAGGCGAAAACATGTCCGTCATCACCACGGTCGAGCAGCTCGAGGCACTCTATGGCGTTCCAGGCGAGGCCTCGCTGGTCAAGGAACTCGACCACATCATTCCCGAATATGCCGCCTTCATCGAAGCCTCGCCCTTTGTCGCGCTGGCGACCAGCGGGCCGGAGGGGCTTGATTGCTCGCCGCGCGGCGATCTCGCCGGCTTCGTGCGCATCCATGATCCGAAAACGCTGATGATGCCGGACCGACGCGGCAACAACCGCGCCGATTCGCTGAAAAACATCATTCGCGACCCACGCGTCGGCCTGCTGTTCCTGGTGCCGGGCTCCGGCACGACGCTGCGCGTCAATGGCCGCGCCCACATCACAACGGATACAGCGCTGTGCGCGTCATTCACGGTGGACGGCAAGGCGGCGCGATCGGTGACCGTCGTCGACATCGATGCGGTCTATTTCCAATGCGCCCGGGCCATCGTCCGCTCCGAGCTCTGGAACCCGGCAAGGCATGTCGAGCCGAAGTCGCTGCCGACGCCCGGACAGATCCTGGAAATCACCAGCCGCAAGAACATCGACGGCGAAACCTACGACAAGGAATGGCCGGAACGGGCGAAGAAGACGATGTGGTAAGGTTGGGCTGAAGGGCGCTCAAGCCTCATTCAGCACATCATAGATCTTGCGCATCTGCTCGCCGATCATGTCGCATTGCTCCGGCGTCGACTGGCTCATCGCCTTCTCGATCAGCGCCATATGCACTTTCAGCGCCTGCATCAGCAGCGCCTCGCCGGCCTCGGTGAGCGCGAGCCGCAGGATGCGCTTGTCCTTCTCGTCGCCTTCGCGACGCAGCAGGCCACGCGCTTCCAGCTGCGGCAACAGCATGGTGATGTTGGAGCGGCCGACGAGCAGCTTGCGGGCAAGATCGTGCTGCGACATTCCGGGGTGGCGATAGAGGTTCATCAGCACGTCGAGCTGCGCCGGCTTCAAATCGAGCGGCGCAAGTTTCACCGCCAGCGTGCGCTCAAGCACATGGCAGGCGCGCGCCACCGCGACCCAGTTGCGGAAACGCGGGTTGTCCCAAGGCAGCTCTTGTTTATTGTTCATCTTTGAACTATTATGTTCATGCTTGAACGTATGGATGGATTCTCACTATGGCATCATTCGGGCTGAAGGTCATCCGGGGCGTGTTCGGTGCGGCAGAGCGTGTCGCGCCGCGGCTCAGCGGACGCGCGGCGTTCGAATTGTTCTGCCGCACCCCGAATGTCAAGGCGCTCAGCGATGGCGAGCGCCGCGCTGTCGAGCGTGCGACGGGGTTCATGACCGAGGCGCGTCATCACCGGCTGAAGACCGCGACCGGCTGCGTCATGGTGCACGAGTTCCGGCCCGAGCCGGGCAGGGCGGCCGTCGGCACGGTGCTCGTCGTCCATGGCTGGCGCTCGCGCACCGAATATATGCGCGCCTTGATCGAAGGCTATCGCGCCGCCGGCTACAGGGTCGTTTCGCTCGACCTGCCTGGCCACGGCCAGTCGCAGGGCCGGCGCCTGAACATGGTCAATGCGGTGGATGCGGTGCGGGTTGCCGGCGAATGGTTCGGCCCGTTCGCGGCGGCGGTTGGCCATTCCTTCGGCGGCGCCGTCGCCGCCAATGCCATCGCCGGTTCGGTCAAGAACATCCCGCCGCTGGCGGCGGGACGCCTGGTGCTGATCGCGGCGCCAAGTTCCCTGCCGGCGATCTTTGCCGACTTCAGTCATATGTTGAATGTCGGCCCGCGCTCGCAAGCCGCCATGGCGGACCGGGTCGAGCATCTTTCCGGCCGGCCGCTGCACGAATTCACCGGCGACCGCCAGCTCGCCCAGGCACCGGTGCCGACCCTGGTCATCCACGCGCCGGACGACCGCGAAGTCTCGGCCGATCACGCAAGGCGCTATGCCGGTGCCGGCGGCCATGTGCGGCTCTACTGGGCCGACGGGCTTGGCCATCGCCGCATTCTTGCCGACAAGGGCGTGGTCGAACGCGCGGTCGGCTTCGTGACGCATCGCGAGCCATTGCTGCTGCATTGAGCGGCGGTCGAGATTATTTCTTCTGCTCGCCGGGTTCGACCGGCAGTCCGGCGGCCTTCCAGGCGGTGTAGCCGCCGAGGATGTGCTTGACCGGCGAAAGCCCCATGTCCTGCGCCGTCTTTGTGGCCAGGGCAGAGCGCCAGCCGCCGGCGCAGAAGAACACGAAGCTCTTTCCCGAGGCGAAGAACGGCTTGTGGTAAGGGCTTTCGGGGTCGATCCAGAATTCCAGCATGCCGCGCGTGACATGCTTGGCGCCCGGAATCCGGCCGTCGCGTTCCACTTCGCGTGGATCGCGCAGATCGACGAAGATGGTGTCTTCATCGTCGAGCAGCCCGGCCGCTTCCTCCGGCGAAACCACCTCGATCACGGCATTCGCCTCGTCCAGCAGCTCGCGATAACCCTTTTTCACGCTCTCGTCCCTCCCGGCCTTGCTGGCGGATTTCGAGCACACCAGCCGGCGTTTGTCACGCCGCGTTGCCGCCGGCCAACGTCTGCCAGGCAGCCATGGCCCCGGCAACCGTCGCCAGCAGGGCAGCGTGCAAGGCGCCGTCTCGCGCCTGGATCGACATGCCGTGCTGGACCGTGGCGAAGAAGGTCGCGGCAGCGCTCGCGTCGAAATCCGCCGGCAATTCGCCTTCGGCAATACCGCGCTCCAGACGTTTTTGCAGGGCGGTGTGGTTTTCGGCACGACGGCGGCGCAGATCGTCGCAGATGGCGCCGCGGCTCGAATCCTGATGCAGTGCGCCCAGCGTGATCAGGCAGCCCTGCGGGCGATCGCTCTGCGCATAGGCTTTCGCCGTCAGGCACAGGAATTGTTCGATCGCCTGCCGCGCGGTCGGAGCCTCGTCCAATGCCAGCCAGATGTCGGCACCCTCGGTGTGCGAGTAAAAATCCGTCGCCTCCAGGAACAGCGCCTCCTTGCTGCCGAAGGCAGCGTAGAGGCTGGGCGAGTTGATGCCCATGGCGGCGGTCAGTTCGCTCATCGATGCACCTTCGTAACCACGCGCCCAAAACACCTGCATCGCGCAACGCAGGGCTGCGGTTCGATCGAAGGTGCGGGGACGGCCTCGTTCCGACATGACGCTCTTTCTGTGTTGATCGATACATAATTCAGTTGACGCCAGCGGGCAAGGCTGACAGATATTTATGTATCGATCATTACATAAAAGGAGAATTCGATGTCTTCCAGCAGATTGAACGGCAAGGCCGCGCTCGTCACCGGCGGCAGTCGCGGCATCGGCGCAGCGATTGCGCGGAGGCTGGCGGCCGATGGCGCCAGCGTCGCGCTGACCTATGTGCATGGCGAGGAACAGGCCCGCGCTGTCGTCGCCGAGATCGAGGCCAAGGGCGGCCGCGCCATCGCGATCAAAGCCGACAACCGCGATGCGGTCGCCCTAGACAAGGCAGTCGACGACGCCGTAACCGCCTTTGGCCGGCTCGACATCCTGGTCAACAGCGCCGGCATCTGGCGCGCCGCCCCAATCGACACGCTGTCGCTCGCCGATTTCGACGAGACCATGGAGGTCAATCTCCGGGCCCCATTCATCGCTTCCAAGGCCGCGGCCGCCCATATGGGTGAGGGCGGCAGCATCATCTCGATCGGCAGCAACCTTGCCGAGCGGGCCGACGGCAGCCTCACGGCCTATTCAGCCAGCAAGGCGGCGCTGGTCGGCCTGACCAAGGCGCTGGCGCGTGACCTCGGCCCGCGCGGCATCACCGCCAATGTCGTCCACCCCGGTTCGACCGACACCGACATGAACCCGGCCGACGGCCCGCATGCCGAGCATCAGCGCCGGAAGATGGCAACGCCGCGCTTCGGCAAGGCCGACGACATTGCCGGCATGGTCGCCTGGCTCGCAGGCCCGGAAGGCCGCTTCGTCACCGGCGCTGCCCTGACCATCGACGGCGGCGCCAACGCCTGATCCCGCGGGGATTTCCGGCTGGGGCGGAACCACCCTCCGCTCCAGCCGTCACGATCTTGTGAAACCGTTCTGCAACAGGCTTTCCAAAATTTATGAAAGCTTAACGAAATCGGTATGAATCAGTATAGTCGCGCCTTACATCCGCCATGCGGTGAGCGGGACGATCGAGCGTGCGGAACGGGAACCGGTTGCGGCCGGAGCGGGTGATTCATGAAATTCCTCGGAAACAAAGCAACCGTGATGCCGCTGATGGCAATCACGGCGACGCTGGCTTTCGGTGTACCCCAGGCAGGCGCGCAGGGGCTCTTCGACATGCTTTTCGGCGGCGGCGTCAGGCATGCGCCGAAAGGCGAGTTTCCGCCCCCGCCACCGAAGAACAAGCCAAAGCCGAAAGTGTCCGGTGGCGGCGGCGGCAATGTGAAGATCAGCAGCCCGTCCTACTACACCTACAAGGCCGACCGGCTGGTTCGCGTCGACTTCTCGGCATTGGCCGCGACGCCGGCGCAGGCGACACCGCAGGACGCCGCCTTCGTCCCGTCGGCTACGGGTGCCGCGTTTCGTGATGCGGTTGCCAGCTTGGGCGACTACGAATTCTTAGCCGAGCCCGACATCGCCAAGGCGCTGATCGCGTACTACTCGGCCAATCCGGATTTCATCTGGATAAGCGGAACCAGCCTCAACAGCCGTGCGCAGGATGCGGTGCGGGTGCTTGGCGAGGCTTCAAGCTATGGCCTCACGCCCGCCGACTATACGGTCGAAGTGCCCGCTGCCGGCGCATCGACGACCGATGCCAATGCGCAACTGAAAGAACTCGTCCGTTTCGAGATGGCGCTTTCGGCGCGTGTGCTGCGCTATGCCCACGACGCCCAGAACGGCCGCGTCGATCCCAACCGCATGACCGGCTATTATGATTTCCCGGCCAAGCCGCTCGATCTGCAAGGCGTGCTGAAAACGCTGGCGCATACCCAGCAGGTGCGCACCTATCTCGAATCGCGGCACCCGCAGAATGCGGAATACCAGGCGCTGCGCGTCGAACTGGAAGCGCTGCAGGCCAGTGCGGAAAACGAAATCGTCGTCGACCCCAAACTGTTGTTGAAGCCGGGCGAAACCAGCCCCGAACTGCCGAAGCTGCTGACCCTGATCGCGCGCAATCTCGATGACGAGATGGGCGGCGCCTATGGCGAGGTCCTGTCCAGGCTGGCCACCAGCGAAGTTTATGATCCGGAACTGATCCCGGTCATCAAGGCCGTGCAGCAAAAGGCAGGCATGAAGGGCGACGGCGTCATCGGCCCGCGCACCGTCGCGTCGCTGGCCGGAACATCCAAGGCCGACAAGTTGCTGAAGGTGGAAGTGGCGCTGGAGGAACTGCGCTGGCTGCCCTCCGATCTCGGCAGCCCGCGCGTCTTCATCAACCAGCCGGCCTTCACCGCGAGCTACATCGACAATGGCGAGGAAAAGCTCAAGACGCGTGCCGTCATTGGCCGGACCACCAACCAGACCTCCTTCTTCTACGACCAGATCAAGCAGGTCGATTTCCATCCCTATTGGG
>NZ_RZRR01001431.1:0-780 GCF_003998555.1 Mesorhizobium sp. M7A.F.Ca.CA.002.09.1.1
CCAGCTTGCGGCCCAGCGCCCGGCGCTGAGCCAGTAAAAGATACCACCGACCATGCCGCTGCCGATCACGGCCATGATGGCGCTGGTGTCCCTGACGGCGAAGGCGGTGTCACCGCTGTGGTCGGCAAGCCCGAGGAAAACACCGGCAACCACCGCGCCCGCCAGCGCATAGAACAGCCAGTCGCGCCGGCCCAGGATTTCGGCAAGCAGGATGACGACAGAGGCCGGCATCAGGGCGAAATAGGCGACGAACAGGGCGGCGAAGGGAATTGAAAAATACAGGGAAGCCGTCGCCGTCGGATGCGCATGCTCCGGCGTGTAGCCGAGCGATGCCAGGAACAGGATGTTGAGGAAGGCGCTCGCCGCCAGCGAGGCGACGGCATAGCCGAACAGGATGACGGTGAAACGGATGAGGTAGCCGACGAGACGCGCCATCAATCCCGGCCCAGATTCCGGCCCGTGCCGGACCTGCGTCCAGCCAGAAGCCAGTAGATCCAACCGGCGGCGATGCCGGCGGTGGCGAGAAAACCCAGAAAGCCCGGATTGAAGACAAAGCTGCTGGCCGAGCGCGGCATGGATACGCCAAAGGCAATGGACGTGATCGCACCAGTGGCGGCGAAGTAGAACCATCCTCGAAGTGAGAACCGTTCGGCGACAAAGAGCGCCGGGCCGACGATCAACAGCGCGCCGATCATTACGGTCAACACGGCGAGCGGGAACGAGCCAAGCCAGTCGAAGGCGAAAATGATCGACCAGTTGCCGTCTTCGATGCCTTCCAGA
>NZ_RZRR01001432.1:0-780 GCF_003998555.1 Mesorhizobium sp. M7A.F.Ca.CA.002.09.1.1
CATCAGCACCATCACCGTGTTCGGCACGCCGCTCGACGTGACGCTTTCGGAACTGGCGATCGAATCGTTTTTCCCCGCCGATGAACAGACGAGGACGGTGCTGGTTCGGTTGGCGAAGGAACGGGCCGAACGTTCGTAATCACCCTTCAGGCAAAGATGCCTTGCGCGTGCGGGTGCGCTCCAGGCCGAGCTGGCGTTCGCGCCAGATGATGAAGATGCCGGCGGCGACGACGATCAGGCCGCCGACAAGCATATGGAGCGTGGCGACGTCGCCGAAGACGAGATAGCCGACGACGAGGCCTAGGATCATCGAGGTGTATTCGAACGGCGCCACGACCGAGGCTTCGGCATGGCGATAGGCCGCCGTCATCAGGATCTGGCCAAGGCCGCCGCAGAAGCCGGCGGCAACAAGAAGGGCCGCCTGGAGCGGCGTCAGCGCCTGCCAGCCGAATGGCAGCGAGAGCAGCGACATGACGCTCGCCGTCACCGAAAACCACAGCACGATGGTCGCCGTACGCTCGCTTTGCACGAGATTGCGCACCAAGAGCATGGCGACGGCCGAGATCGCCGCCGCGACAAGAGCGGCCATGACGCCAAGCACTTCCTGGTCGTCGAGCGCCTGGTCGGAACTCAGCAGCGTCAGTTCCGGCCAGGAGATGATCAGCACGCCGACCAGGCCGACCGCGACCGCACTCCAGCGATACACGCGGATAGCCTCGCCGAGGAAGATGGAGCTGAACACCACCACCAGCAGCGGCTGCGCGTAGTTCAGCGTGATCG
>NZ_RZRR01001433.1:0-778 GCF_003998555.1 Mesorhizobium sp. M7A.F.Ca.CA.002.09.1.1
ATGCCATGGTGTAGACGCCGTAACCGACCGCGCCCATCACCAGCAGCACCACCCAGATCAACGGCGTTGTGATCAGCAGAGGCAGCAAAAGCGCGCAAACGGTTGTTGCCAGTGCGCAGACGATGATCATGGCGCGGCCGCCAAAACGCTCCGCCAGAAGGCCGAGTGGTATCTGCAGCAGGATGTTGCCGAGGGAAAGCGCCATCACCAGCGAGGCCAGAACGGCTTCCGCCAGGCCATAGCTGGCGCCGAAGACCGGGACCAGCGCATAGGTGCTCTGCTGGACCGCCGCCGAGACAAGCACGGCAAGCAGCAGCGCCGGCGCCATTTTGGCAAACCCGACAAGGCCGCTGGCAGGCTGGCCGTCATCCTCGAAGCCGGTGAGCTTTGACGAGACGGCGTGCAGGATCACCGCGCAGAGCGCGAAGCCGGCGACGCCGACCATGAAAGGCGCCCAGCCCGACGTACCGAGCAGGGTCAGCGCGAATGGTCCGGCGGCATAACCGGCGCCCATCAGCGTGTTGAACACGCCCATCACCCGGCCGCGCCGCGACGGCGGTGCCAGCGACAGCGCCCACACCTCGCCAAGGATATAAAGCGGATTGATGACCACGCCGATGATGAAGCGGATGACGAACCACGCCACCCAGTCCTGCAGATAGCCGATGCCCAGGAAGCAGAGCGCGCCGATCAGCGAGCAGCCGACCGCCAGGTTGCGCCCGCCGACCAGCCGCACCGCCGCCGGCACGAAGGAAGCCGACAGGATCAGCCCGAGCGG
>NZ_RZRR01001434.1:0-778 GCF_003998555.1 Mesorhizobium sp. M7A.F.Ca.CA.002.09.1.1
CAGCTGCATGGGCGTTCCGTGCGAAAAGCTGGTGCCGAAGATCAGTTTGTTGCCGGCGCTGGCCAGCTCGCGGAAAATGCGCTCCGCATCCTGCGGCATGAAGATGTTGTCGATGACGGTGAGTTCGGCCTTGTCGCCGAACGCGGCTTTGATCGCCTCGACGCCAAGGCTGTGCTGCTTGGTCCAGCCGATTTCGGCGATCGGCGAGACGTAGACGACGCCGATCTTGAGCACCTCTTGAGCCTTGGCGACCGTGCTCAGCCCTCCGGCACCGAGCGCAGCACCCAGCGCACCGCTGTATTTCAGGAATCCGCGTCTTGTCAGGTCGTTCATGTCGGTAACCCTCTGTTGGTTTTTTTGGTTGATGCCCGGCTTGTCGATGCCCGGTCTTTGTTAGGGAGATGGACGTGCGCGTGCACCGCGCCGTCGCCATTCCCGGATGGTTTTGCCTGCCTCAATCCAGCCGATATCGTCGCTCCGTCGGCCTTGCCGTCGAGATAGGGTGCGAGCGCTTCGGCAGGCGTCATCTCCGGAAACACGTCGCGATCCATGATATAGCCGCGCACCACGGTGCGGTGATGCGTGTCGATCAGGTCCATGGCCTGTTTCAGGCGGCCCTTTTCCAGGAGGTCGACGACCCTCGAATGATCGTCGAGCAGATTGCAATAGTCGAAATCGGCTGAAATGAGCGAGCGCAGCAGCGTCGTGCGGCGCACCAGCTGGGCATGGATTTCCTGCATCACCTTGTTGCGGCTAAGGCGCACGAACACCGTGTGGA
>NZ_RZRR01001435.1:0-775 GCF_003998555.1 Mesorhizobium sp. M7A.F.Ca.CA.002.09.1.1
ATGCTATGCCGCACCGGCAGCATCTCGAAGCGAGAGATCGGCGCCATCAAGATGCAGCCGGAAGAGACCTACGTGCAGATCGCAGCGGATTGGGCAGACCGCTTCCTGGCCGCGATCGGTCCCGACCGGAAGCTGCAAGGCAACATCCTGGTGAAGCGGCTCGACGGTACGCCCGATCTGTCGCGCGCCGGCTATCAGCCGCCAAGCCCCGACAAGAAGCCGCATCGCGGCAAGGCGCCGTTCGATCCCAACGCGCCGAAGCGCAAATTCGAAAAACGTGCACCGGCAGCAGCCGATCAGCGCCCGACCGCCCCGCATGATGCAAAGCCATGGGCGAAGAAGCCGGGCAAGCCGAAATTCGACACCTCTGGTGCACCCAAGCACAAGAAGGCGAAGAAGCGGCCTTCGTAAGACCGGGCAACGAGCCTCATCCGCCCGCATGACGCCGGCCGCATCCCGATGCGGTCTTGCCCATCGGTTCGGCCATGTGCCACACCTTGGCAGGGACGTGGCAAGTGGGGGTGGCAAATGCGCGGCAAAGTGCTTCATTATGACGAAGTCCAGGGCTTCGGCTTCATCACCGGAGCCGACGGCAACCGCTACACCTTCACCCGCGAAAACCTGCGCCGGGAAACCACTATGCGGAAGGGCGCGGGCGTGGAATTCCAGGCGGGCGGCGGCCAGGCGCGCGACGTCTTTTTGATCGCCGCCGAGACGGCTGCGCCGGCCGGCGACGCTGGTACGAGCGCCGCGCCGACTCAAGCCGGTAACGCAC
>NZ_RZRR01001436.1:0-775 GCF_003998555.1 Mesorhizobium sp. M7A.F.Ca.CA.002.09.1.1
GCCCTCGCCATCTTCATCGCCTTCTATGTGATTGCCGGGGCGATAACCGTTGCCGTGCCGGACTGGCTGCGCCAGGCGTCGAACGGCACGACGGGCTATCTGCCGCCGTTCCTGGCGCTCGCCTTCTTCGGCGCGCTGGTGGCCGCCAGCGGCAATCGCGCCGGCTGGTACAATCTGGCCGGGTCGGCGATCTTCGTGGTGTCCGTCATCTGCCGGATGATCGACCCGCTGGTCTGCGGCGGCTTCCCGCTCGGCACGCACTTCCTCTGGCACATCCTCAACGGGCTGATGCTGGGTGTGTTGTTGGCCGCCGCGGCGCGGTTCGGGAAGCCGAAAGTAAGGGAATAGGGGAATAGGGGAATAGGGGAATAGGGGAGGCTATTCGGCTGTAAGTTTACGGATGAGAAGTCGAAGAAGCTTTCCCACACTTTCGGTACTCGCCAACAATGGGCCGGACGTCGCTTTCGGCGCGATGCCAATACGTTCAGCAATCAGAAGCTGAGTTTCCAGTTCCTTCAATGATCCTTGGGCAATACGGAGAAACTGCAGATAGGAGCCTCGAATTTCCCTGCCATACCCCTCGGCTATGTTCGCCGGCACCGACGTTGCAGAGCGCCGCACTTGGCTGGTCAGTCCATAAAGTTCTTCTTTGGGCCAGGATTTCGTAGCACCGTAGACCGCCACCGCAAGATCCATCGCCTGCTCCCAAACCAGCAAGTCCTTGTAGGACCCTGTTTTTTCGGTCATCCGTCCCTACTCCCCTACTCCCCTACTC
>NZ_RZRR01001437.1:0-773 GCF_003998555.1 Mesorhizobium sp. M7A.F.Ca.CA.002.09.1.1
CGACGCAGCTTGTCGAGCAGGCGCTGGCCACGCTGCCAAAGGGCTACCGGGTGGTTCCCGGCAATGCCGGTGTTGAACTGCTGCCGCTCGAGGCCGCCAAGGGCGCCGCGATCCGGCGTTTCATGGAAATTGCGCCATTCACGGGCCGTCGCCCGGTCTTCCTGGGCGACGACACGTCGGATGAAAACGGTTTTGAGGCCGTCAATGATGCCGGCGGCATATCGATACGCGTCAAACCACCAGCGCACACCGCAGCGCGGTACGGGCTTGCCGACGTTGTCGAGACGCTGGCCTGGCTGAGAGGTCAACTTTAGATCCAGCCGACGCAACCGCGATCGCGCCTCCTGGAAAGGGCAAGGAAAGGAACGGTTTCGATGGGACGCTTCGCACAATTGGTCCGAGAGATCACCCCGAACTGGCTGCACTCTCGCTCCTCCCGCCATGACATTGCCGACGTTTCACCGTCCGACGCGGATTTCAGCTGGCAAGAGGCGATCGATAACAAGATGTATGGGGCTGATACGCCTGATTATTCCTATGTTCCGGAAAAGACCGCTTCAGATGCGGTGAGACCGGGCGGTGACAGCCCCGGCGAAAAGAGCGTGCGGGGTGATCCAAAGAGAGCCAATTGAGGGTGAAAGCCTGTCGGCGCCCGAGGAACGCTAGGCCGCAAATCGCAGTCCGCCGTCGCAGGTCAGCACCTGACCGGTCATGAAGCCGTTGGAGACGAGGAAGGCTATTGCCGCGGCGACGTCTTCGGCGCGACCGATGCG
>NZ_RZRR01001438.1:0-772 GCF_003998555.1 Mesorhizobium sp. M7A.F.Ca.CA.002.09.1.1
ACCAACCAGGCCGTCGACGCCATCGGCGCCGTCGTCAACAACATCAATGTCGGCGGCGGCATCAAGTATTTCCATGCCAACTCGACGGCGGCGGACTCTTCGGCGACGGGCACGGACTCGGTCGCGACGGGGACGAACGCCATCGCGGCCGGTGTCAATTCGAGCGCCTCCGACGCCAACGCCTCGGCCATCGGCAGCGGCGCCGTCGCATCGGCGCTCGACGCAACGGCGATGGGCTACATATCCAAGGCCTCGGGCCAATTCGCCACCGCCGTCGGCGCCAACGCCAATGCCACAGGCCTGTCCAGCACGGCGATCGGCCAGAACGCGTTCGCAACCAACGCTCAAGCGACCGCTCTCGGCAAGCAAGCGAATGCCAGCGCCGTCGATGCGCTGGCGCTGGGCGCCAACGCCACCGCCGCCAACGCAGGCGCCGTGGCGCTCGGCTCCGGCAGTGTCACCGACGTCGCCGTCGGCACGCCCAGCGCGGTGATCAACGGCACGACCTACGCCTTCCAGGGCACTACTCCGACCTCGACGGTCAGCATCGGCGCGGCCGGTGCGGAACGCACCATCACCAATGTCGCCGCGGGGCGGATCAGCTCGACGTCGACCGATGCGATCAACGGTTCGCAGCTCGCCGCCACCAACCAGGCCGTCGACGCCATCGGCGCCGTCGTCAACAACATCAATGTCGGCGGCGGCATCAAGTATTTCCATGCCAACTCGACGGCGGCGGACTCTTCGGCGACGGGCACGGACTCGGTCGCGA
>NZ_RZRR01001439.1:0-769 GCF_003998555.1 Mesorhizobium sp. M7A.F.Ca.CA.002.09.1.1
GGCATGGATACCGACGGTTCCCTCGCGAATGGCGGGCAGCTTCAAGCCTTCGCCGTCGATCGTGGCGATTGCCGCAATGATGGCGTCGACCAGCTGGCGGCGCACCGCCTTCGGCATCCAGCCGTCGATCACCGCCGCTTCGAAATCGATGATCGAGGATGCGGCGACGATGGCGTAAGCGAGCGCCCTTGAGGCGCTGGCGATCCAGCCGTCGAGTTCGGGTCCGATCTCGCCCCAGTCGTCCGGCGAGGTCCACAGATGCGAGGCCTCGATGCCGCGCGCATTGAGCGCCTTTTCGAGCATGGCGATGGAAGCGACATCGATCAGTTGGGTCGGCTTGCCGTCCGGCCCGGGCACGGGCATGGAGCCGAGCGCTCCGGCATTGCCGGTCGGGCCGCCGAAAAGCCGGCCGTTCAGCACAATGCCGCCACCGGCAAAGGCGCCGATATAGAAATAGACGAAGTCACGCGCAGCGCCCGCCTGCCCGAAGACGAGTTCGGCGCCGCAGGCCGACGTGGCGTCGTTCTGCAAATAGACCGGAAAATCGCATTGCGCCTGGATGTCGGCCCTGATGTCGCGGTGACGCCATTCGTCCATCACGTCGCGCGGGGCGCCGGCGGTATCGGCCCAGTTCCACAATTCGAACGGCATGGCGATGCCCAGCCCGGCGATGCGCTTGTCTTGCGCGGGCGTCAGCTCGCCGCGCATCTGCCGCATGCCGTTGCTGACGAAGTCCACCGTCTCGCGCGGCGCCGGGTAGCGATAGGAA
>NZ_RZRR01001440.1:0-767 GCF_003998555.1 Mesorhizobium sp. M7A.F.Ca.CA.002.09.1.1
CCCCCGCAACTGTGTGCGGTAGTCCTCTCCATATGCCACTGAAGATTTTTCTTCGGGAAGGTGGGGAAGGACGCTGATCCGTGAGCCAGGAGACCTGCCGGCGACAGGAAACTGACTTCGATGCCCTCGGGTGGAGGGCGAAAGGACAAGACATGACTACCGCTTCCGTCTCCCTCGGCGCTTCCGTCTCCTCGCAGTCGCGCTTCATGCAGCTTGCGCTCGCCGCGCTGCTCGGCATTTTCGTGATGGGCTTTGTCGGCTTCTCGCATATCGATGCGGTCCACAATGCGGCTCACGACTATCGCCATTCGATGGCGTTTCCCTGCCACTGACGAGGGGCTGACATCATGAACCTGTTTCGCAACGTCGTGTTCATCGCGGCGATCGCAGGGCTCGTGGCCGGCGTCGTTCTCGCCTGCATGCAGGCCTATGCGACCGTGCCGCTGATCCTGAAGGCGGAAGTCTACGAACAGGCGGGCGGCGGGCATCACCATGACCATGCCGCTCCGGCAGCAACGGATAGCAATGCCATGAGCACAGCCGCTCCCGCCCCCGCCGAAGCGACTGCTGCGGCGGAAGACGAGGGCTGGGCGCCGGCAGACGGTTTCGAGCGTTTCGCCTTCAGCGTGCTTGCCAACATCGTCACCGGCATCGGCTTCGGGTTGATCCTGGTCGCGGTTTCCGAATTCGCCGGCGGTATCGGTGGTTGGCGCCAGGGCGTGTTCTGGGGCTTGGCCGGCCTTGCCGTGTTCACGCTGGCGCCAACC
>NZ_RZRR01000143.1:0-8417 GCF_003998555.1 Mesorhizobium sp. M7A.F.Ca.CA.002.09.1.1
AATCAGCACCATAGCCAAATATGTACCTTAGCTGAGGTCATGGTGTCAAGAAAAAATTCCTATTACCGGGTAAAAGGCTGCCGACACCGCCGAACTGGCTGTCGTCAGGATTTTTGTTAAGCTGGGTCCGCAGCCCTGCGCACCGGGCGCCCGGACTTGTGTCCCGGCGCCGCGTCAAATAGCTTGCCGCCCGGATCAGGGGCGGATTTAGGAGATTTCGATGGCGGGACTTGCACGGGGCGTCGCTGCGGCGATCCTCCTTTTGTCGATGACGACGTTCGGCTTCGCCGCAAACAAGGTCATCATCATTCTCGATGCGTCCGGCTCGATGTGGGCGCAGATCGACGGCAGGCCCAAGCTCGAAATCGCCCGCGAGTCGCTTCGAACCGTGCTTCAATCGGTCCCCACCGACGACGAGATCGGCTTCATGGCCTATGGCCACCGTGAAAAGGGCAGCTGCGACGACATCCAGCTGATCGTGCCGCCGCAGGCAGGTTCGGGCAGCGCCATTTCGGCCGCCGCCGACAGCCTGAAATTCCTCGGCAAGACGCCGCTGACGGCGGCGGTCAAACAGGCGGCCGAGGCGCTGAAATACACCGAGGACAAGGCGACGGTCGTGCTCATCACCGACGGGCTCGAAACATGCGGCGGTGACCCCTGCGCGCTTGGTAAGGAGCTCGAGGCATCCGGCGTCGACTTCACCGCCGATGTCGTCGGCTTCGGCCTGACCGCCGACGAGGGCAAGCAGATCGCCTGCCTCGCCGACAACACCGGCGGCAAATACATCCAGGCCTCCGACGAGAAGGCGCTGCAGGAGGCGCTTGCCGAGACCGTGGCAGCACCAGCGCCGGCTCCTGAACCGGCTCCGGCACCTGCGCCGGCACCCGCGCCCGAGCCGGCCAAACCGGACTTCAATTTCCTGCCGATAGCGGTGCTTGCCGAGGGCGGCGATCCCGTCACTGACGGCAACGCCTGGGAGATCTACAAGGCGAAACCCGACGGTACGCGCGGCGACTACGTCAGCACCGAATACGGCGCCTACAAGGCCAATCTGGAACCGGGCGACTATATCGTCGTGGCCAGCGACGGCCAGGCCAAGACCGAGCAGAAAGTCAAGATCGAGGCGGGCCAAGTCTACGCGCCTCTCTTCAACTTGAATGCCGGCACGCTCATCATCCATCCGCGACCGAGCGAGGGGGCAGATGTCGTCGATGGCGCGGCTATCGTCATCGATTATCCGGGTGCTGACATGCCCGCCACCTTCTATGGGACCACGAAAGCCGTGTTGCCGGCCGGCGACGAGAAAGTGACGGTCACGATCGGCCAGGGGGTGGCTACCGAAACGATTCCGCTGGCTGCCGGCAAGACCGTGGAAAAGAACATGATTGTCGGTGTCGGCCATGTCGTTGCCAATGCTTATTATGCTGCCGGCGGCGACAAGGCGGACGGTTCAGGCATCGGCTTCAAGGTGCTCAAGGCAAAAAAGAAGATCGATGGAACCAGGGACGAGGTGACCTATGCCTACGGACCCGACAGCAAATTCGATCTGCCGGCCGATGACTATGTCTTGATTGCGACGGTTGATCTCGCCGTTGTCGAGCAGCCGTTCACCGTCAAGGTCGGCGAATTTCAGGATCTGAAAATCGCAATGAATGCCGGCGTGCTGGCGATCACCGCGCCGGGAGCCTCGAAGATCGAGATTTTCGAGGCCAAGAAGGACATCAACGGCAACCGCAAGTCGCTTGGCTATGCATTCGACCAGAAGTACCAGGCAGCGATCCCGGCGGGCGACTATGCCGTCGTCTCGGAGAAATCCGACAACAGTTCGAAAGAAGGCAACGTGACGGTCAAGGCCGGCGAGCGAGCTGAGCTAACCGTGCAATAGAATCGTATGCACAACCGCAAGAGGGCGGCCAAGTGCCGCCCCTTTTCATGGGTTGCGCAGAACTGCCGTCAGGCCGTGCCGAAGGCGCTGGCGCCATGATCGGCGCGGCCGACCAATTGCCGGAAGCCGGCAAACAGCTCGCGGCCGAAACCGAACTCGTTGCCGATGAGGTCGGCATCCGCCGTCCGGCGCAGCGCGAAATCGCCGGCCGGCACCAGCACTTCCAGCGTGCCGGCATCGGCGTCGAGCCGGATGATGTCGCCTTCGTGGATCCTGGCGATAGGACCCTCCTCGACCGCTTCCGGTGTGACATGGATCGCCGCCGGCACCTTGCCGGAGGCGCCCGACATGCGCCCGTCGGTGACCAGCGCCACGCGCTGGCCGCGATCCTGCAGGATGCCGAGCACGGTGGTCAGCTTGTGCAGTTCCGGCATGCCGTTGGCCTTCGGCCCCTGGAAGCGGATGACGGCGATGAAGTCGCCGGTCAGCGTGCCTGCCTTGAACGCATCGTTCAGCCCTTGCTGGCTGTCGAAGACCCTGGCCGGCGCCTCGATGATACGCCGCTCCGGCTTCACCGCGGAAGTCTTGATGACGGCGTGGCCGAGATTGCCTGACAGCACCTTCAGGCCACCGGTCGCCTGGAACGCCTTGTTGAAAGGCGCCAGCACCTTTTCGTCGCCGCTTGTCCGCGGCGAGGCTTCGCGCACCACGCCTCCGTCGGCGCCGAGCTTTGCCTCGACCGCATAGGGCCGCAGGCCTTCGCCCCACACCGTCTGCACATCCTCATGCAGGATGCCTTCGTCGAGCAGTTCGCGGATCAGGAAGCCGAGCCCGCCGGCGGCGTGGAAATGGTTCACGTCGGCGAGGCCGTTCGGATAGACCCGCGCCAGCAGCGGCACCGCTTCCGACAGGTCGGAAATATCCTGCCATGTGATGGCGATGCCGGCCGCCGCCGCCATGGCGATCAGGTGGATGGTGTGATTGGTCGAGCCGCCGGTGGCATGCAGGCCGACGACGCCGTTGACGATCGAGCGCTCGTCGATCATCCGCCCGACGGGCGTATAGGCGTTGCCAAGCGCAGTAATCGCCAGCGCCCGCTTGGTCGCCTCGCGGGTCAAAGCCTCGCGCAGCGGCGTGCCTGGATTGACGAAGGACGCGCCCGGCGTGTGCAGGCCCATGATCTCCATCAGCATCTGGTTGGAATTCGCCGTGCCGTAGAAGGTGCAGGTGCCCGGTCCATGGTAAGATTTGGACTCGGCCTCCAGCAGTTCGGCGCGTCCGGCCTTGCCCTCGGCGTAGAGCTGGCGGACCTTGGCCTTTTCGTCATTGGGCAGGCCTGATGTCATCGGTCCGGCCGGAATGAACACCGCCGGCAGATGGCCGAAGGTGAGGGCGGCGATCACCAGCCCCGGCACGATCTTGTCACAGACGCCGAGATAGACGGCGGCGTCGAACATGTTGTGCGACAGGCCGATCGCGGCGGCCATGGCGATGACATCGCGCGAAAACAGCGACAGCTCCATGCCGGGCTGGCCCTGGGTGACGCCGTCGCACATCGCCGGCACGCCGCCTGCCACCTGGGCGATGCCGCCGGCTTTGCGGGCTGCATCCTTGATCAGCGCGGGGAAGCTCTCGAACGGCTGATGCGCCGACAGCATGTCGTTATAGGAGGTGATGATGCCGAGGTTCGGCACCTTGTCGGCGCCCAGCGCGAGCTTTTCCGAGGGGCTGCACACCGCAAAGCCGTGAGCGAGGTTGCCGCACGACAAAACGGCCCGGTTGGCGGTGCGGTTCGACGCCTCGGCGATGCGGCCGAGATAACGCTCGCGGCCGGGCTTAGAGCGCTGGCGGATGCGTTCGGTAATGGCTTCGATGTCGCGTCTGGCGGTCATGGTGTCGGTCCTTTCAGGCGAGGTCCCGGAAACATCCTCCCGCCGTTTGCCGGGACCGGTGTAAATCGAGAATCAGGGTGCCCAGAAAACCTCTACGGGCTTTTGCGCTGCGTCGAGCACGGCGCGGATTGGCTTTCGCGGCCCGGGCGCCACCGCGCCGTCGAAGGCGATACGCTTGTCCTCACCCTCGATGTGCAGCGCGATGAAGCCGGCTTCGACGATGCGGGCCAGCGACAGGGTCAGCCGCGGCTCGCCCGCACTTGCCGCATGAACCGGCAGCACGATCCTGTCGGAAGACGGGTCGAGCAGCGTTGCCAGGTCGGCGGCATCGGGAAAGAACGAGGCGGTGTGGCCGTCCGGCCCCATGCCGAGCACGACGACATCGAGCGGCCAGGGCAAGGATCGGAGCGCTGCATCGTCGGACGAGGCCGCATCCTCGATGCTGGTGGCTTCGTGATAGAGCGGCACGAAACGAGCCGCCTTGGCCGCGTTCTGCAACAGATTGGCGGCCACCAGCCCGGCATTGGAGCGTGGCGAGGAGGCCGGCACGAAACGCTCGTCGACCAGCGTCACGATCACCTTGTCCCAGGCGATGGGTATCGCTGAAAGGGCGGCGAAGAATTTTGCCGGCGTGGTGCCGCCGGAGACGGCGAGCAACCCCGTGCCGCGCTCGGCGATCGCCTTGGTCAGTCTGCCTGCAACATGGCCGGCAAGGGCTGCCGCCAGTTCCTGGCGCCCGCTGAAGCCGTTCCAGCTGTAGGCGGCGCTGTTCAATTGCTCTCGTGCCATGTCCGCCCGTCACGTTCGATCAGCGCTATCGAGGCCGATGGACCCCAGGTGCCCGCCGTGTAGCCCTGCGCCTCCTGCCTGGCACTTTCCCAGGCATTCTGGATCGGGTCGATCCATTTCCACGCCGCCTCGACTTCGTCACGGCGCATGAACAGGG
This sequence comes from Mesorhizobium sp. M7A.F.Ca.CA.002.09.1.1, assembly GCF_003998555.1. Taxonomy (NCBI): domain Bacteria; kingdom Pseudomonadati; phylum Pseudomonadota; class Alphaproteobacteria; order Hyphomicrobiales; family Phyllobacteriaceae; genus Mesorhizobium; species Mesorhizobium sp. M7A.F.Ca.CA.002.09.1.1. Next base: position 4,724 of record NZ_RZRR01000143.1, read on the forward strand.
TCTGGTTGCCACGGATGACGTCCATGATCAGCCGCTCATAGGCGTCCGGTGCGCGGCCGTCGAAGGACTGCGCGAAACTCATGTCGAGCGAAATCTGGCGCAGCCGCATGCCGCCCGGGCCCGGATCCTTGATCATGATGAACTGCTTGACGCCTTCGTCCGGCTGCAGCCGGATGACAAGCTGGTTGGCGAAGATCGGTCCGGCGCTGTCGCCGAAGATCGAATGCGGGATCGGCTTGAATTCGATGACGATTTCCGAAACCCGCGTCGCCAGCCGTTTGCCGGTACGCAGATAGAACGGAACGCCCGACCAGCGCCAATTGCCGATCTCGGCCTTGATGGCGACGAAGGTCTCGGTGTTGCTGTCCTTGCCGAGTTCCTCGACATAGCCTTTCACCGGTCCGCCGGCCGAAGCCCCGGCGCGATACTGCCCGCGCACGGTGTGCTTCGGCGCTTCGTTGCCGTTGATGCGCTTCAGTGCCCGCAGCACCTTCAGCTTTTCGTCGCGCACGGCGTCGGCATCCATCGACGACGGCGCTTCCATGGCGACGAGGCACAAGAGCTGCAGCATATGGTTCTGCACCATGTCGCGCAGCGCGCCGGCCTTGTCGTAATAGGTGACGCGGTCCTCCAGGCCGACGGTCTCGGCCACGGTGATCTGGACATGGTCGATATGGGCTGAATTCCACAACGGTTCGTAGAGCGCGTTGGCAAAGCGCAGCGCCATCAGGTTCTGCACCGTCTCCTTGCCGAGATAATGGTCGATGCGGAAGATCTGGCTTTCGTGGAAGTCGTCGCCGACCAGGTCGTTGAGCTTGCGTGCCGAATCGAGATCGCGGCCGATCGGCTTTTCCAGCACGATGCGCGAGTTCGGCGTGATCAGATTGTGCTCTTTCAGCTTGTGCGAGATGTCGCCGAACAGCGCCGGCGCCACCGCCAGGTAGAAGGCGCGGATGCGGTCGCTGTCGCCGATCGCCTTCTTGAGCTTGTCGAAGCCGGCGCCGCTCGTCGCATCGGCGGAGACGTAGGACAGCCGCGCCAGAAAGGTCTTCAGTTCCTTGGCGTCGATGTCGGCCGGTTTGACGTGGTCCGAGATCGCCTGCTTGGCGAAGGCCTGGAATTCTTCGTCGCTCATCTTCGAGCGCGAGGTGCCGATGATGCGTGTCGGCTCCGAAAACTGATGGTCGCGCTGGCGATAATAGAGCGACGGCAGAAGCTTGCGCTCCGACAGATCGCCGGTGCCGCCGAAAATGATGAAGTCGAAAGGATCGACGGGGATGATCTGGCTGGTCATGGTCTGTCCGCTCTGACGCCGGTCGCTGTGACGCGGCTGATATAATCTAATCGATTTAAATTTTCCAGTGCCATGGTGTCACATCTGGGTGTATGCGCCTGCCCCTTGACAGTCCGATGACCCGGAGGCTTGTCGACAGGCGCGGCACCGGAAGCCTTCGCAGTTGCAGCATAGAGCGGGATCGACGCGAAAGCCAAAGGAGAAATCGGCGATGGCCGCACATCTTTCGAGCAATCCGGCCAGAAGCCACGGGTTCGCGCGGATGTGCGCTATCGGCGCGCCGGTTGATCGTCATCAATCATGAGCGGGAAAAACATGCGTCTGGAAAACAAGGTTGCCGTCATCACCGGTGCTGCGTCCGGTTTTGGCGAGGGCATCGCCAGGCGCTTTGCGCAGGAGGGTGCCAGGGTCGTTGTCGCCGATCTCAACGCCAGGGGCGCGGAGCGCGTCGCCGGCGAGATCGGCGAAGCGGCGATCTGGACCCAGACCGATGTCTCGCTGCGCTCCGAATTCGACGAGATGATCTATGCCGCCAAAAGCGCATTCGGCCGCATCGACATCATGGTCAACAATGCCGGCTACACCCATCGCAACGGCGACATGCTCAATGTCGACGAGGAGACCTTCGACCTGATAACCGCCGTCAACATGAAGGCGATCTATCACGCGGCACTCGCCGTGGTGCCGATCATGGAGCGGCAGGGCGGCGGCGTCATCCTGACCACGGCCTCCACCGCGGGTCTGCGGCCGCGCCCCGGCCTCACCTGGTACAATGCGTCGAAAGGCTGGGCGATCACCGCCACCAAATCGATGGCGGTGGAACTGGCGCCGAAGAACATCCGCGTCAACTGCCTCTGCCCGGTTGCCGGCGAGACCGGCATGCTGGAGAAATTCATGGGCGCCGACACACCCGAAATCCGCGAGAAGTTCCGCGCATCGATCCCGCTCGGCCGGCTCTCGACGCCGCTCGACATCGCCAACGCCGCACTCTGGCTGGCCTCGGACGAAGCCGCCTTCATCACCGGCGTGGCGCTGGAGGTCGACGGCGGACGCTGCATCTGAACGCCTGGGTAGCAGGCCAGGATCTCATCCGCTGCAATACCAGGACAAGCGCAATCTCACGGCAATCGAGGATCAACCCCGCCAACAATGAGACCTACACCTATACGGCCAACGGCTTCATCGAGAATGCCGATGGGCCGTGGGGCAGCCTCACCTATACGATCGACGGTGTCGGCAACATCACCCAGCGCACCGTAACCATTGGTGGCGTCACCTCTATCGATACCTACAGCCTTCAGGGCGGCTCCAACCGGCTGACCGGCATCCTCACCGGCGGCGCACCGAGCCGCGGCTTCCAGTCGGACCTTGCCGGCAACGTCACGCAGGACGCGACCGTCTCGCCGGAGCTCACCAAGACCTACAGCTACAATGCCGCCGGCCAGCTCTCGGGCGCCACCACGAACGGCACGACGGCAGGCGCCTACATCTACGACTACCTGTCGCGGCTGGTCTCGCGCACCATCGCCGCCTCGTCGGCCACGCTGCACATGGTGCACGACCTCGACGGCAATGTAATCGCCGAATATGACGCGTCCGGCGCGCTGGTCACCGAATACATCTGGGTCGAAGGCCGCCCGCTGGCGATGGTCGCCGACGCCGGCATCACGCCGGTGCTCTATTACGTGCTGACTGACCATCTCGAACGGCCGGTCATGATGACCGACCAGGGCCGCAATGTCGTCTGGCAGGCGAGCTATCTACCTTACGGTGAGGTGCGTAGCATCAGTGGCACGGCGACGCTCAACCAGCGCTTCCCCGGCCAATAGTTCCAGATCGAGACGGGGCTCGCCTACAATTGGCACCGCCATTATGATGCTTCCATCGGGCGCTATCTGCAGCCCGATCCGCTCGGTATGCCGAATGGGCCGTCAAGGTGGGCGTATGTCGGCAACAGCCCGCTGATGAAGGTGGATCCGAGCGGGTTGTATTGGGTTCCAGGTCCAGGAGGGAATCGATGGTGGTGTTGGGGTGGCAATCCCTTGGACTGCGTTTTACGTCCCCCCCCCGCAGCCAGGGCCACAATCTTGCCCGATGCCGTCGGAACGGCGTACGACGCCTCCGCCTCCGCCGCCAGCTGGGCCGCCGGATGACGACCCTTGTGAGGAACAGCTTGCCGCTGATGAGGCGCAGTGCCAATTGCTATCCTCGGGGCGTGGTGGCGGGCGCACAACCAAAGCTGGTAGAAATTGGTATGCAGCTTGTATGGCAATAGCCAGTGAAAGATATGCCGCTTGTAGGGCAGGGAAACCCTTGCCGCCGTTTCCAATATGGAAAATGTAGCTATGAAATTTCTATTTCGGGAGAGGCTGGAAGTTTTGAACTCAGATGATTTATTTG
>NZ_RZRR01001441.1:0-765 GCF_003998555.1 Mesorhizobium sp. M7A.F.Ca.CA.002.09.1.1
AAATCGTCCTTCGACGATCTGGTCCAGTACAATGACGGTTTCCGCTCGAACCTGATCGGCACCCCCAGGCAGGTCGCTCAACGCGTCGTCGACCTGAAGCGCGCGGGTGCGGATCTTATCCTGCTCGGTTTCCTGCACTTCCAGGAGGAGGTCGAGTATTTCGGCAAGCATGTCATCCCGCTCGTTCGCGAACTGGAACACGCCGAGGCGGCGGCGTCGCTGGCGGCGGAATAGTCACCCCATAGGCACGCCGGACAGGCGCCGGCCCGCACGCACGAAGCTTGCCCGGCGCGCTGATCCGTCGGGCGGCAACAGGATTTTGCGCGCCTAATCGAGGACGATTGGAATGCCGTTGCCCAGTTATACGCTCGGAGTGATGGAGGCTTCCGCCTATGCACCGGAGGTCTTTGCGCGCGGCCTGCCGTCAGACCAGCGGCCGGAGCAGTCGTTCGAAGATGCCGCCAGGCCGGCAGAGTCCGTTGCCGCCGCCTCTCCGTTGCTTTCGCTTCAGGGCATCAGCCTGTCCTTTGGCGGCGTCGTGGCACTGGCCGATATCGACCTATCGGTCCGCCAAGGCGAGATCCGTGCCATCATCGGCCCGAACGGCGCCGGCAAGAGTTCGCTGATCAACGTCATCAGCGGCGTCTACCGGCCGGATCGCGGCCATGTCCGGCTCGACGGTACCTCCTATGCCCAGGTCCCGACGCAGCGGCTGGCCCATCTCGGCGTCGCCAGAACCTTCCAGAATCTCGCACTGTTCAAGGG
>NZ_RZRR01001442.1:0-763 GCF_003998555.1 Mesorhizobium sp. M7A.F.Ca.CA.002.09.1.1
GAACGCAGTTACGTCGATTTCGCCGACATCATCCCCGCCGATGACACTGTTCGCGGGCAAGCGAGCAGCGCGGCACCTGCGTCCGCAGTGGCGCTTTTGGCGGGATATCCTTCGTAAGCAGGTTGCGGCGCTCGCGCCTATGCTCGCGAGTCCTCGCTATCCGAACCTTTGGCGGTCAAGTGATCGCTGACACGCTGCATCAGCCAGCCCCAGGCTTCCTTTTCACCGTCGCCTGCCGTCTTTTCGATGGCGATCGAAAGGTAGGCGATTTCCGCCTCGATCTTGTTGCGCGGCAGCATGCCGAGCCGGCTGACCAGGATGGCCAGCTCAAGCACCGCCGCCTTGGCTCGGTTGAGGCCGGTGAACGGCGCGAGCGTTTCCTCCCGCACCACGCGGCAGAAATGGCGGGGGCGCACACCATTGTCATCGACCGCCCGGACTTCGAGGCCCGAATACGCCAGCGCCGCCTCGAGCCTCGGCACCGGGAACCCGTCAACCGGAACGGTTGGCCAATGCTTGCGGCCTGTCAGGCAGCCGGCAAAGACACGCGCGTCGTCAGTATAATTGGCGATGGCGAACGGCACTTCGGCGAGATTGTCGAGCGTGACCGACGGCCGGAACGGCGCGATAACCCAACCGTCATTCTCGGCAATGATGCCAATCGGCGCGATGTGGACGTTGCCTGCCTTATTGACCGTCGTGATGATCGATTCGCGAATGTAGGGCATGGTCCTAGCGCTATTTCCTTGCGCGGAGCGGCTTG
>NZ_RZRR01001443.1:0-761 GCF_003998555.1 Mesorhizobium sp. M7A.F.Ca.CA.002.09.1.1
AGACTATGCACCGGGCAAGGCCTGTCGCCGTCAAAGGGAATATGAAATTGGCGGAAAGTAAGATGCCTGAACGGCCGTTCTACCAGCCTGGGGCCAGCAGCGTGGAAGGCCTGCCGCTGCTCCTGCAGATGTTTCACACCAATCCGTTGGTGATGCTCAAGCCGCATTGGCACGCCCAGGTCGAGGTTAATTTCATCGTGCGCGGCAGCGTGCATTACCGCATGAACGACCACGAGATTTCGCTTTCGGCCGGCGAGATGTGCCTGTTCTGGGGTGGCCTGCCGCACCAGATGGACGATTTGTCCGACGACGCCATCTATGCCGGAGCGCATCTGCCGCTGGTGCATTTCTTCCGGCTGCACCTGCCCACGGACATAAGGCACCGGCTGATGACGGGCGCAACACTGGTGACATCGGCCACCGACCAGTCCGACAACCATAATTTCGAGCGCTGGAACCGCTACGCCCGGTCCGGCGACCAGGCCAAGGCCGAACATGCCGTCAACGAATTGCTGCTGCGGCTGGAGCGAGTGCGGTTCGAGCCCTATCGGCTGGTATCCGCAACTCCGACCGACCAAGAAACAGGCAGCCCCTTTGACCAGCAATCGTCGCGGAATGTCGGACGCATGTGCGATTTCATCGCCGAAAACTTCCTCTATGACATCGATTGCGTGAACATCGCCGCGGCCGCCGACATCCATCCCAAATACGCCATGAGCCTGTTCAAGAAATCCACCGGCATGACGCTCAATGAGTATGTG
>NZ_RZRR01001444.1:0-759 GCF_003998555.1 Mesorhizobium sp. M7A.F.Ca.CA.002.09.1.1
GTGTAAACCGCCTTGAACGCCCACAGCACCACAAGTGCAGCCGCGATCAGCGCGAAGATAGCCGGGCTCGCGCCGCCGCCGCCCGGAAGAGCGCGCCGCAGCCGGTCCTGGCCGCGGCGGATGATGTCTTCTAGATCGGGAGGCGAGCCCTGCGGCCCGCTCGGTCCTTTTGGACCCTGCCCCCAGGGTCCCTGATTGTTGCCGCCGCCACCCCATGGGCCGCCGCCACCGCCGCTTTTGTCGTTCCAGGGCATGAATGTCCTTTCGCTTGGAATTCCCTCAAGCGCCGGCATTACGGCGCAAAATCCAGTATTGTTCTTCTATAGGCACGCCACGGGGCGCTTTCAACGCGATGCGCTTCCGACTTCGTCCGATTTGGTCCAGTCGCGACCCTTTGTCTTCCTTCAATGGCTCTTTTTTCGTTCAATGTCTCTCGCGACGCCGCTCGTAAACCGAATAGCGCGTCGGGTGGCTGTCCTTTTCCCCGGCTGGGACGTCCTGCGAGCTGACAATGCGCCAGGAATCGGGATCGATCGGCGGGAAATGCGCGTCGCCGTCGACCGCTGCCAGCACATGGGTGACGTGCAGCCGGTCGGCCAGCAGCATGGCCTGGGCATAGATTTCGCCGCCGCCGATGACGCACACCTCGTCGACATCGGCCATGCCGCGCCCGCGCACCGTCGCCAGCTGGATCGCGGCTTCGAGCGAATGTGCCACCTCGACGCCCTCGGCGCGCCAGGTCTCGTCGCGGGTCACGAC
>NZ_RZRR01001445.1:0-758 GCF_003998555.1 Mesorhizobium sp. M7A.F.Ca.CA.002.09.1.1
GCATTGCAGCGGTGACAGTGACAAGTGCGCGTTTCGCTGGCAAGTTCGCAATTGGGACGTGATTCAGGCAACCAGGAGATCAACATGGCAATTCTTGCCAAGGGAAAGATGTTTGCAGCGGCCGCGATGGCGGTGCTTGCGCTGGCGACGGGCGCACAGGCAGCGGCCAGCTGCGGCAAGACCGGCGCCGGCTTCGAGGCCTGGAAGCAGGACTTTGCCGCGCAGGCCAGGTCGGAAGGTGTGGGCGCCAAGGGGCTGGCCGCTCTGGCCGGGGCGAACGACGCGACAAAGACCATCTCCGTCGACCGCGGCATTCACAAGGCCTTCAGCGGCTCGGTGGACGATTTCATGCGGCGGCGCGGCGGCGCGGCGATTATCTCCAAGGGCCGGTCGCTGAAAAAGTCGAATGCGGCGCTGTTCTCCAAGATCGAAGCGAATTACGGCGTGTCGCCGGGCGTGTTGCTGGCCATCTGGGGTATGGAAACCGGCTTCGGTTCGGCCATGGGCAACCAGAACACCGTCTCTGCGATTTTGACGCTTGCCTATGATTGCCGCCGCCCGGGGTTCTTCTACCCGCATGCGATCGCCGCCCTGAAGCTGGTCGATCGCGGGGCGTTGACAGCCTCGTCGGTCGGGGCCGCGCATGGCGAGATCGGACACACGCAGTTCCTGCCAGGAAACGTCCTGAAATATGGCGTCGGCGGCGGAAACCTGCGCGACAAGGGCACGGCGCTGGCTTCCACTGCCAACTTCCTCAA
>NZ_RZRR01001446.1:0-757 GCF_003998555.1 Mesorhizobium sp. M7A.F.Ca.CA.002.09.1.1
GATAAGCGTAGGCACGGCCGCGGTGGTGAAATCCGTAATAGGCACCGATGGTCCTGTCATCGATCGCGAGCAGCCAGCATCGCACCAGACCATGAGCATCGAGCAAGGGAAGCGAGAGCCGATGGAATTGCTCGACGGCGGGGTTGGCCAACACACCCCCTCCGTGTTCGGCCCATCGCACATTGTGCAGGCGGATCAATTGATCGAGGAAGGTTTGCGGACTGCCGTTTGCCGATGACAGCGCAATCCGGCCGCATCTTGATGCCGCCTGGCGCGCCCGACGCAACTGGCGTCTGCGTCTTGCGGGGACGCAGCCTGCCAGCGTTTCGTCGCCGGCGATGGCGAGCACGGGGCAGGCGGCATGGGCGGTCGGCCGATCCATCTCGGGATGCTTCATCGCAAGGGCGACGCTGTCCTGCGGCAAGTCCGACAAGATCCATTGCGCCCACCCGATCGAGAAGATCGACTCGCTGATAATGCCGACAACCTCGGCTTCGATCCCAGGGACAGCCAGGATGTCCAGATAGTCGCTGAGCGAAATGCCGACCGGAAGCAGCTTCGAACCGGCCGTCCCGTGCTCGAGATAGAGCGGCGCCAGCCCGACCAGATCGCCGCCGCGCCAGACCGCGACTGTCGCCAGTTCACCGGGTGCGAATGCGTGCCACCATGGCACCAGCCAGGCGGGAGATTGAAACGGCGTCGCCGAGGGACTCTGCTGCCACAGTTTCCACCAGTGCGGCGTCAAGGCGTCGAACTG
>NZ_RZRR01001447.1:0-755 GCF_003998555.1 Mesorhizobium sp. M7A.F.Ca.CA.002.09.1.1
CGTCGGAGAAACAGTCCGGCCAGATCTACATGCCGCGCGTCAACCTGCTGCTGGCGCTGGTGGTGATGATGCTGGTGGTGGGCTTCGGCGAGTCCAGCAGGCTGGCATCGGCCTACGGCATCTCGGTGACCGGCAACATGCTGGTGACCACGGTGCTGTTGTTTGTGGTCATGACGCGGATCTGGAAATGGAAGCTGTGGCTGGCGGTCTCGCTGACGGCGCTGTTCGGCTTCATCGACGTCGGTTTCTTTGCCTCCAACATCGTCAAGGTGTTTGAGGGCGGCTGGGCATCGCTGGCCGTTGCCTTCACCATCGTGCTGGCCATGTGGACCTGGGTGCGCGGCAGCCGCTATCTGCTCGACAAGACCCGCCGCAACGAGATCCCGCTCGATTTCCTCGCCGGCAATCTGTTGAAGAAGAAGCCGCAGCTGGTGTCAGGCACCGCCGTGTTCCTGACCAGCGATCCGCTCAGCGCGCCAACCGCACTGATGCACAGCCTGAAGCACTACAAGGTGCTGCATGAGCAGAACGTCATCCTTTCAGTGGTGACCGCGCCGCAGCCGGTGGTGCCCGACAGCGACCGGGTCAAAATGGAGACGGTCAACGAGCTGTTCATGCGGGTAACGCTGACCTTCGGCTACATGGAGCAGCCCAACATCCCGCGCGCGCTGGCGATCTGCCGCAAGCAGGGCTGGAAATTCGACATCATGACGACTTCGTTCTTCCTGTCGCGGCGTTCGCTCAAGGCCTCGCCC
>NZ_RZRR01001448.1:0-754 GCF_003998555.1 Mesorhizobium sp. M7A.F.Ca.CA.002.09.1.1
GGCAGCAGCCGGCGATGCTGAAGCAGATGTTCGACACCAGCTTGGTCAGCGGCATGCCGATCGGCAAGGTGAAATACTGAAGCAGGAAGCCCACCGCCGAGAGACTGTAGCTGAGCGCCAGCACGGCCAGATAGGGGCGGTGGCGCTGATAGGACCATAGCACGAGGAACGCCGCGCCGAGCGCCAGCGCGATCGTCGGGTTAAGCAGCGCTATGAGCAGACCCGTGTCCAAACGACTATGACTTCCCCTCGCTTACGTCGGGGAAGAGCTTAGAGGGCAAGCCCAAACAAGCGGTTAAGCCTCGCCGCAAGCAGGACCGCCATCTCAAAATAATGTCAGGGAACCGCCGTCTCCGGTCAGCGTTCCTTCGTTGACAATCTGGAGCGACCGATGGCCGACACAATCACACTGACCGACCACGATGCGATCCGCTCGTGGGCTGCCGGGCGCGCCGGCTTTCCCGCAATCGTCGACATCTCGCCCGAAGCGGGGACGCAGCCCATGTTGAGGCTGGTCTTCGGCCAGCACGCCTATCAGGATCAGGACCAGCCTGAACGGCCGCTCAATGCGGGGGGCTATGAACTCGTCGAATGGGACGAATGGTTCAAGCTCTTCGAAGAACAACAGCTTGCGCTTGTGGTCGCGGCCGAACAGCCCGGACGCCGCGAGGAGTTCCACGAACTCGTCCGCCGCGACGGGAAGCGTTGACCCGAGCCGGGTGCGGCTCGGGTCCGTTCAAGTCTGGACTACTTC
>NZ_RZRR01001449.1:0-750 GCF_003998555.1 Mesorhizobium sp. M7A.F.Ca.CA.002.09.1.1
GCGCCTTGCGCCCCGGCATGCCGCCACGCACGCCGAAGGCGCGCGCCTCATAGGAAGCGGCGAGCACGACGCCGCCGCCCACCGCGATCGGCTTGCCGCGCAGCGGCGGATCGAGCAACTGCTCGACAGAGGCGTAGAAAGCGTCGAGATCGGCATGCAGGATGGTGGCTGTCGTTTCCATCGACCGCACATCCGCAGTTGCTGATAGAATAGAACAAATAAAGAACAAAGATGGATGGTTGTCAAGCGAAGAGCGATTGGGTGCGGCAACAGCCATGCCGGTTCGGCTTGAACGCAACCGCCTAGACACTATGCTCCGTTCGCAGCGCCGCTTTCATCTTTTCCAGCGCTGCTTCGCCGCCTGCCGCCAACTGGTTGGCAATCCTGGCCAATCTCTCGTCGGCCTTGCGGTGCCTGCTGCCCCAGGCGCCGAGCGTCGCCAGCACCGGCAATAGGTCGATGCCTGCTTCGGTCAGCCGGTAGACCGTTCTCAAGCCATGCGTCGGGTCGTCGCTTCTGGTGAGGATGCCTTCGTCCTGAAGCGTTTGCAGTCGCTCGGCCAGCGTGCGCGAGGAGATGCCTTCGTCGGATTGCAGGAATTCGCGAAAGTGCTTTTTCCCGGCGAAGACCATGTCGCGGATGATGAGCAGCGTCCAGCGGTCGCCGATGAGTTCGAGCGACAGGTTGATCGGGCAGTCGGATTTTTCGCGCGTCGCCATCTATGGTTCCATTTCTAAATCACTTTACTAT
>NZ_RZRR01001450.1:0-750 GCF_003998555.1 Mesorhizobium sp. M7A.F.Ca.CA.002.09.1.1
CCACTAACACGACACACACGATTACCGATGACAGCTTTGACGGCCGTTTGGTAAAATTTGATTTAAACCCGAGACATACGCTCGCGCTTTGCCGCGATGCCGCTGCCGGTCATCGACTGGACGTTGGCCCGCGCCCGGATTACCTTCCATCCGCAGTATTCCGCAGCCCTCGATGGAGACCGCGACAATGACCCTGCATGGCGACGCCCTGAAAATCGCGATCGAACAGACACGGACAAAATGGGGATGGTTTGTCGCGCTCGGTGTGCTGCTGCTCATCTTCGGCGGCATTGCCTTCGCCAACCTGTTCGTCGCCACGGTGGCTTCCGTCTACGTCGTGGGATGGCTGATGCTGATGGCGGGCATCATCGAGATCGTGCACGCGTTCGGCGTCAAGACCTGGAGCCGCTTCTTCTACTGGCTGCTCAGCGGACTGCTGTACGCCGTTGCCGGCTTCTTCGCTTTCGGCAATCCGTTGCTTGCCTCGGCGGTGCTGACATTCCTGCTGGCGATTGCGCTGGTCGCGTCAGGGGTGCTCAGGGCCTGGGTCGGCTACAGCCATCGGCCGGAACGCGGCTGGGGCTGGATCGTCGCTGCCGGTGTCATCACCGCGCTTGCGGGCCTGATCATCGCCATGGGCTGGCCGGTCAACAGCCTGTGGGTGCTCGGTCTGTTCCTGGCGATCGATCTGATCTTCCAGGGCTGGACCTTCATCGCCGTTGGCCTGGCACTGAAGAAGTAGCTTAAAAT